>NZ_CAMQRY010000012.1 GCF_947036855.1 uncultured Clostridium sp. | reverse complement strand
GGAGGTGTCCCTGTTCAAAAAGTTCTTAAAGAATTAGGTTTTGAAAATCTTTCAGTAGTAAAAGAACAAGAGGCTCCTAATGGAGATTTTCCAACTGTAGGATATCCAAATCCAGAAGATCCAAATGCTTTTAAAATGGCTATAGGTCTTGCTAAATCAAAAAGTGCCGATATAATAATTGGAACAGATCCAGATGGTGATAGACTAGGGCTTATAGCTAGGGATAATGCAGGTGAATATAGAGTTATAAATGGGAATCAAATAGGTATATTATTAACTGAATATATTTTGAAATCATATAAGGAACTTAAAGAGATTCAAAGTAATAGTTATGTTGTAAAAACAATAGTTTCAAGTGAGGCTATTGATGCTATAGCAGATAGTTATAATGTTAAAGTGCTTAGTACTTTAACTGGCTTTAAAAATATTGCAGAGCAGATGAGAGAGTTTACTGATATAAAAGGAAGTAAATATTTATTTGGCTTTGAAGAAAGTCATGGATATCTTGCAGGAGATTTTGTACGAGATAAGGATGGTGTTATAGCATGTACACTAGCTTGTGAAATGGCACTTTATTATAAAACTATAGGTAAAACACTTTTTGATGTATTAGATGACATATATAAGGAATATGGATATTTTAAAGAAACTACAATACCAATTGAGATAGAGGGATTAGGAGGTATTCAAAAAATATCAAAATGTATGGAAGAATTAAGAAGTTTAGATATTAAATTTATCTGCAATAAAAAACTTCAAAATAAATATGATTTTAAAGATGGAATTAAATTTAGAGGATTAGAACTTCCAAAGTCTAATGTATTAAAGTTTGAATTTGAAGATAATTATACATTTATGGCTAGACCTTCAGGTACAGAGCCTAAATTAAAAATATATTTATTTGTTAAAGGAATTAGTGAAGAATTAGCAGAAAAAGAAATGAATGTATTTAAAGACGAAGTTATGAAAATAGTTAATTCATTTTTAGTATAAATATTTTTTTAGATTAGATAATTAAATGAGTTTAAATATAAATTATTTAAAGAGAAAACAAGCTGATTTTTTTAATTAAAAAATCAGCTTGTTTTTATTTTAATTTTTAAGTGAATGAAGAGGAGCTGGTATTCTACCACCTCTTTCAATAAATAAGTCACAATTACCTGGAGATGTTCTCATAATTGGAGCAGTTCCAAGAAGTCCTCCGAACTCTACAACTTCTCCGACCTCTTTACCAGGTACGGGAATTAATCTAACAGCTGTAGTTTTATTATTAATCATACCGATAGCAGCTTCATCAGCTATAATTCCAGAAATAGTTGCAGCACTAGTTGAACCAGGTAATGCTATCATATCAAGTCCAACTGAACAAACACAAGTCATAGCTTCAAGTTTTTCAATATTTAAGAAACCATTTGCCACTTGTTCTATCATACATTCATCTTCTGATACTGGAATGAAAGCTCCACTTAGCCCTCCAACAGATGATGAAGCCATAAGCCCACCTTTTTTTACTGCATCATTTAGCATAGCAAGAGCAGCTGTAGTTCCATGCGTTCCACAATTTGATAAGCCTATTTCTTCTAAAATTCTTCCAACAGAATCACCAACAGCAGGAGTTGGTGCAAGAGATAAATCTACTATTCCAAATGGAATATCAAGTCTTCTTGAAGCTTCGTTTGCTACAAGTTGACCAATTCTTGTTATTTTAAAGGCAGTTTTCTTGATAGTTTCAGCAACTTCTTGGAAGCTTTGACCCTTAACATCTTCAAGAGCTCTTTTGATTACTCCAGGTCCACTAACACCTACATTTATTACTTTTTCAGCTTCTCCAACACCGTGGAAAGCACCAGCCATAAATGGATTATCTTCAACTGCATTACAGAATATTACAAGTTTTGCACATCCGAATCCATCAGGAGTTATTGCAGCAGTTTCCTTTGTGATTTCTCCCATACGTTTTACAGCATCCATATTTATACCGTATCTAGTTGATCCAATATTTACAGAAGAACAAACTATATCAGTTTCTTTTAATGCCTGTGGAATAGAATTTATAAGTGTTAAATCACTATCAGTAAATCCTTTGTGTACTAAGGCAGAAAATCCACCTATGAAGTTAACCCCAACTTCTTTAGCAGCTCTATCCATTGCTTTAGCTATTGGAACATAACTTTTTGCACCAGTTGCAGCAGCTATTAAAGAAATTGGTGTTACAGATATTCTTTTATTTATTATAGGAATACCATATTCTTTTTCAATTTCTTCACCAACTTTAACTAAATCTTTAGCATTTTTAGTGATTTTATCATATACCTTTTGACAAACAGTATCTATATTATCGCTAGCGCAATCAAGAAGTGATAGTCCAAGAGTTATAGTTCTTACATCAAGATTTTGCTCTTTAATCATAGATAGAGTTTCAATAACCTCATTTTGATTAATCATATTTAAGCCCCCTAAATTTTGTGAATTGAGTTAAATATATCTTCATGTTGTATAGATATATCAACAGCAGCACTTGTAGCATAGTCTTTTAAAATCTTTTTAAGTTCACCAAATTCTTTGTTTGATCCTGAAACATCAGTAATCATCATCATTGTAAAATAGTCTTTCATTATTGTTTGGCTTATGTCTAAGATATTAACATTAGTTTCTGATAAAACTTTAGAAACTTCATAAATTATACCAACCCTATCTTTTCCAACAACTGTAATAACAGCTTTCATATAAAACACCCCAATTTTAATTTGTTTTTCTATAATTATACCAAATAATAACTACAAAAACATTAAAAATGTTCGACAAATGATAAAATATACTAAAAAAGTGTACTTATAAAAATTAACTATTAAAAAAAACTTATATAAGATATAATAAAGTGTAAATTTTTAAAATAGGTAGAGGTGATTATATGAGCGATTTAGCAGGAAATGGATGCGATATTTTAATTCCATTTAATGAAAGAAAGCCACTTGATGAAATAGAAAGAAGTTTAATTAAAACATATAGAAAAAAAGTTTGGACAAAATTTATAAAAGCTATTAAGGATTATAATCTTGTTGAAGACGGAGATAAAATAGGAGTTGCGATATCAGGAGGAAAAGATTCTTTAATTATGGCAAAGCTATTCCAAGAACTTAAAAGACATGGAAAAGTTAATTTTGAACTTGAGTTTATAGCAATGGACCCAGGGTATCATAAAAATATTAGAGAACTTTTAGAGGATAACTGTAAGTATTTAAATATTCCTCTTACAATATATGAATCAGGAATATTTCAGGTTGTTGATAAGATAGCTAAGGATTATCCATGTTATATGTGTGCTAGAATGCGTCGTGGTTCATTATATATGAAAGCAAAGGAACTTGGTTGTAATAAACTTGCACTTGGTCATCATTTTAATGATGTTATTGAAACTACTATGCTTAACGTATTATATGGTGGTAACTTTAAAACAATGCTTCCAAAACTTAGAGCAAGTAACTTTGAGGGAATAGAACTTATTAGACCTATGTATTACATAGAAGAAAATTATATTAAAAACTTTATACAAAATGCTGGTATATGGCCACTTAACTGTGCATGTATGGTTGCAGCTAAGAAAATTGGAAATAAGCGTGTTGAGATAAAAGATATGATTGAAGAACTAAAATTAAAATTTAAAGATGTTGATAAATCTATATTTAAAGCAGCAGAGAATGTTGATTTAGATGGGATTATAGGATATAAAGTTGCTGGAGAGAAACATTCATATTTAGAAACTTATGAAGTGAACAATGAAATGGAAGCTGATATTAATGCATTTAAACTTAAAGGGTCAGTAGAAGCAGGGGCGAGAGCTGAAAAAGAAAGAATTGCAAAAGAACTTCTAGATATATTAGATGTTGAAACTATAGCAGAAAAAGTTGGTCTTGAAATTTCGAAGGTTGAAAAACTTAAGGAATTTCAAGAACTTTAAAAATAGAAGCCTGAGATTTTAAAAATCTCAGGCTTTTTTACATAAAAAAATAAATTGTTAAATATAATTAGCTAAGAAGTAATTTTTAGAGGTGTGTATTTTGATATTAGTTGTGGAGCTTCCAACTCCTAGGATTATTAAAAAAAAGATTAAAAAATATTTAACAAGAGAAAGAGTAGGTATTTATGGTTTACTGATTGGTGGGTGTATTATTGTATGCTCAAGTTCAATTCCGATAAAAATAATACCTATTTCTGCATTGTTATACTGTGGATTTGCTTATGAAATTATAGAAAAACATGATTTTGTAATAGAAGATCAAGAACTTTTAGAGCATTTACTTAGAACATACAGTAATAATATGTATTTTTAGGGGAGTATAACTATAAATACGAATGATAAGAAGTTGAGCTAATTATATAAGGAATTATATATACAAACTTCATGAAATTTACATACAAATTTTTAGACAAATAAGGTATACTTATATAGAGAATTTTGTGTGAGGAGAGATGTGGGTGAAGCTTATAAAAGAAATATTTAATGAATGTATAGGTCTTAGCAGTAATAAAAAAGATAGAGTATATAATTTAGCAAGATCTTCAAGAGCTGTTGTTTTTAATGGTGATAGGGTTGCACTTTTAAATGTAAAAAATGAAGGTTATCATAAATTGCCAGGTGGTAAGATTGATAAAGATGAAACTAGAGAAGAGGCAGTTATAAGAGAAGTGTCAGAAGAAATTGGATATAAAATGAATATAACCGAAGAACTAGGACTTATAATTGAATATTCAGATGATACAAGCTTTATGCAGTTATCATTTGCATATAAAGGTATTATTTTAGAAAAAAGTAATATCAATTTATCTGAAAATGAGATTAATCAGGGTATAGAAGTAGAATGGTATTACATAGATGAAGCTATAAAGATTTTAAGAGAAGAAAAACCAGATAGTTATCATGGGAAATTTATAGTTAATAGAGATTTAAGCTTTTTAGAAGAAGCTTTAAAATAATAAGGAAAAGGATTTAGAGCATTTTGCCCTAAATCCTTTTTTCATCTATAAGTATTTGATGTAGTTTATCAGGGTGATTTGTTATTATTGAAGTTATTCCTTCTTTAATAAACTTTCGCATATGTGATTCTTTATTTATGGTATAACTATTAACTTCTATATTATTTTTAAGCATATTTTTAAGTGAGTTTCTACTAAGAAGAAGAGATATATAATTAGGGTGCATTGCATCAGCACCACACATTTGGCAGTATTTATGTGGGCTTAAAAGAATAGAATCATATAATATTCCTGTCTTTATAGTCTTATCAATAGTTTTAATTTTAGACATAGATTCATGGTTGAAAGATGAAAGTATAATTCTATTTTTAAAATTAAATTTATCTATAAGATCAAGTGTTTTTTCTTCCATTGTTGAATACTCAAGTATACTATTTTTTAGTTCTATATTAGTATAAATATTATTTTCTTTTGCAAATTCTAAATATTCCTCAAGGCTTGGTATTTTTTCATTTTCTCCTGCATTAAAAGTTCTTATTTCACTATAAGTAAAATCTTTAACAAATCCTTTTACACCTGTTGTTCTTTCAAGTTTTTCATCATGAATGATAACAGGGACTAAGTCTTTTGTAAGCTGAACATCTAGTTCTATTCCATCACAAAAACCTTCTTCCTTAGCTTTTTTAAAGGCTAACATTGTATTTTCAGGATATAATGCAGAAAACCCACGATGTGCTATATTAAGTGTCATATAAAAAACCTCCATAAAAATATTAATATGTTTAAATATATCAATTTTAATGACATAATGGAATAGTAAATTTAAAAAATAGGAGGGGAAAAGTGGGTAGAGATTTTAAAACAGGAAATTTAATAGCAGTAATTATAGGTTTGATTTTAGCCGTTATAAGCTATGTTTTTTATGAAAAAAATATAGTTTTATCAATAGTTATATTTTTAGCTGTTGGTTTAATTTATAGAAAATATATAAAGAATAAAAAATTTAAAAGATTTGGAGATGGTGAATAAATGGAAGTCAAGATTTTTGTAAAAGGTAGTAAAGATCCTATTACATATAAGGGTGATAGAATTGATATTTTAGATTTTGAAATGGCAGGTGTTAAGTATAAGCAAGTTAGATATTTTAAAAAAGGATTTTCAAAATCAGAACTTGTAGAAGTTTCAATTATAACAAAGATTCAAGAAGTGAAATAGAACTGTTTAAGAAGAAAGTCTAAGAGTGTTAAAAAGTGATTTTATTTAATATTTGTAGTAGTACTAAAAGTCGTATATAATAAAGTAAAGTCACTTTATAATTGGAGGTTTTTTATGAATTTGAATAATTTTCAAACAATGGATCCATTTATGTTACTTAGTATAATAAATTTGAAACTTAGAGATTTCTATAATTCTTTAGATGCTTTATGTGAAGATTTAAACATAGATAAAAATGAATTGAAAAACATATTAAAAGAAAAAGATTTTGAATATATAGAGGCAGTAAATCAATTTAAGTAAAGCTTGATAGATAACTAGGAGGAATTTTAATGAACATAGGAAAAGAGCCATATATTTTAGTATTTGGAGCATCAATAGTAGATATATTTGGGTTTAGTAAATCTAAATACAGATCATATAACTCAACACCAGGAGAAGTTAAAATGTCATTTGGAGGAGTTTGTAGAAATATAGCTGAAAATATGGCTAGAGTAGAAGTAAATGTTAAGTTTATATCAATTTTAGGTGATGATGCTAATGGAAAAGCAATGTTAGCACATGGTATAGAACATGGATATGATATGTCAGACTCATTAGTTTTAGAGGGCATGGGAACACCTACTTATTTAGCTGTTTTAGATGAATATGGTGAGATGGTTTCAGCAGTTGTTGATGTTAAAAGTATAGATAAAATGAGCCCAGAGTTCATTGAAACTAAAAGAGACATAATTGAAGGGGCAGAATATATTGTTTTAGATTCAGATAATCCAGTTATAATGGAATATCTTTTAACAAACTTTGATAATAAATTTATTTTAGACCCAGTTTCAGCTGAAAAAGCAGCTGGTGTTAAACATTTAATTAAATACTTCCATACAATTAAGCCAAATAGACATGAGGCAGAAGTACTTGCTGGGTTCCCTATAATTGATGAAGAGGATTTAATAAGAGCTAGTAATCAGTTTAGAGCACTTGGAGTAGAAAAGGTATTTATAAGCCTTGATGCTGAAGGTATATTCTATAATGATGGAATAGAATGTGGTAAAGTATGTTCAGGTAAGGTTGAAGTTATCAATGTTACAGGAGCAGGAGATTCATTTGTTTCAGGAATGGGATATGGTTATTTAAATAATCTATCTACAGAAGAAACAGTTAAGTTTGCTATATCTATGTCTGTTTTAACAATTGCACATGAGCAAACTATACATCCAGAAATGTCACTTAAGAAAATTAATGAAATAGTAGACAATATAAAATGGCAAGCTAAAAAAATAAAATAAATTGGACTATGTTATAAAATAGGTGGTGAATTTATATGAAAATAAAAAAAGGTAAAGCAACAATACTAGCTTTAGCAACTGCTGCACTAATAGCATCTTTAGTTTATGACAAAAAGACTAATAAAAAAGAAGAAAATAAAGAATATGATGATGAGGATACAAATACATTCATCATTAAATAGGATATAGCATAGCTATATCCTTGTTTTTTATAATTTACAAGAGAAGAGGTAATTTTATGGACGCAATAGAATTTTTAAAAGATGAGCATAGAAATGTTGAAAGAATTTTAGAAGTTATAAAAGAAATGAATTATTTAGTATTAACTGATAGTAATAAGATAGATTATAATGACTTTAATATTATAATTGATTGTATTAGGAATTATGCAGATAAGATACACCATAAAAAAGAAGAAGATATGTTATTTAAAGTTATGGTAGAAAAGCTTCCAGAAGCTATAAGAAAGACTATACAGTATGGGATGCTAGTAGAACATGATCAAGGAAGAATGTTTGTAGCATCATTAGAAGAGGCTATAAAGCAATATAAAGATGGTGATGATAGAGCAAGACTTAGTATAATATCAAATTCTATGGAATATGTTCATTTGTTAGAAAGACATATAGATAAGGAAGATAGAGTAGTATTTAATTTTGCTAAAAACAATTTAGCTAATTTAGATAAAGAGTTATTAAATATTGAATTTTCTAAACATATAAATATATCAGAAATTAATATGTATTTAGAAAAAATAATAAAACTTGAAAAAAAATATTTATAAGAAAAGCACACTTTTTAGTATTATTAAAAAGTGTGCTTTTTTTATGGCGTAATATCTCTATCATTTTTTAGTTTATACATTTCAGGAGTATCAGTTGTTATAGTTTTAAACACATAATTATTTGATTTATAATAATCAATAATTTGTTTTAAAGCTACAACAGAATTTTTATTTAAATCTGTACAATGCATTAAAAGAATAATATTATCTTTTTTACTTATTGAGTTTTTATAGATATTATAGGCTGTATTATATGGATTTTGCCCATCAAGAGAATCTACATTCCAGTCGTAAATTTTAAAGTTATTATCATGGACAGCAATTTCAAATGGTTTACTTAGTTTAAATGTATCATTATAAGTTCCAAAAGGAAATCTTATGATATTAGAGGTAGTACCTGTTAGCTCTAATAATAAATCATTGGTTTTAGTCATTTCATTTATAAAAGCTTCTTTAGAAGAATATAAAATATCTCTATTATGAGAAAATGAGTGAAGCCCTATAGCATGATTATCATTTATTAGTCTATTTAAACAAGTAGTATTTTCCTTAAGTGTGTTACCCATTATAAAAAAAGTTCCTTTAATACCTTCACTTTCTAAAATATTTAAAATTTCATTGGTAACTTTTGAAGATATTCCATCATCAAAGGTCAAGTATATTGACTTTTCTGTTAATGTATTTGCAAATATTGTTGCACTTGGAAAAGTAATAAAAATTAAGCATACTATTAAAATTATTTTTTTCATTATATTAAGTCCTCTTTTCTTTTAATATCTATAATTATTTTTCACTAAAATATGAAATATTATAAATAAATATTTAAAGATTTTAAAAACTCTTTTTACTATGATATAATTAGTTAAAATATTGATAGAATGAAGGGGTTTTTATGAAGAGTATAATAAAGATAATAATATTTTTAGTTATAGCATTTTTCGTTGCAAAAGTGTTTCTATATTTATTGATACCATTAGTGATTATAGTCGTAGGACTTGTATTTTACTCAAGGTATAAAATTAAAAAAATGGCTAAAAAGTTTGAAGAAGAACAAAATCAGACAGTTCATTTTAGTCAGGAACAAACTCCTGAAAATGCTAAAGAAAAGATTGATAAAGAAGATCACTTCAATGGAACAGTTATAGATGTTGATTTTGAAGATATAAAAAAAGATTAGAGGCAAGAATATGAATTTTAGAAAATTAAATATATTTTATGAAACAGCAAATGCTCTTAATATGACGGAGGTAGGGAAGAAGCTTTACATAAGTCAGCCATCAGTAAGTCAAGCAATTAAAGAAATTGAAAAAGAAATTGGAGTAAATTTATTTGATAGAATAGGTAAAAAGTTATATTTGACATATGAGGGTGAAGTTTATTTGAAATATACAAAAAGAATACTTAATCTTTATGATGAAGTTAAAATTGTTTTAGAAAATTCTAGTGATAATATAAATGGAAAAATTAGAATAGGTGCAAGTACTACTATAGGAGTTTATGTTCTTCCAAAGATTATAAAGCAATTTTTAACAGAAAATGAGAGGGTTGAGATTTCTGTTGTGATAGAAAATACAACTTCAATAGAAAAAATGCTATTAGATAATACTGTTGATGTAGCATTCGTTGAAGGTAAAATTAAATGTAGTGATATTATAGAAGAAGATATTATAAAAGATAAATTAATATTTATAAAATCAAAAGATTATAAATATAGAGAAGATAGTAGCTTGTCACTTATTATGAGAGAACTTGGAAGTGGGACAAGGGACATTGTTGAAAGTGTTCTTAAACTTAAAGAGACTGATTATAATATAATGATGGAGCTTGGTAGTACAGAGGCTATTTTAAAAGTAGTTGAGGTAGGACTTGGAATTGCTTGTGTGCCATATATATGTGCACAAAAGAAAATAGAAGAGGGTATACTTGAGGAAATTAAAATAACTGGGATAGATAATATTAAAAGAGATTTTAAGTTTATCTATCATCAAGACAAATTTTTATCAAATGCAATGAATGCTTTTGTAAAATCTGTAAAATCATATAAATAATAAAACCTACACTATAAACCGAAGTTTGTAGTGTAGGTTTTTTCTATCTAAAAACATAGAAGTATATACAAATGAAATGTGCTAGGCTTCCAAGCATAATAAATAAATGAAATATTTCATGGAATCCTAGATATTTAAATTCTAAAAATTTAGGTTTAATAGCATAGATAACACCACCTATTGTATAGGCAATACCACCAGCAACAAGCCAAAATACACCAGCTAGAGAAATTGTATGATATAGTGGTGAGATTAAAAGCACTGCAAACCACCCCATTCCAATATAAATAGCAGTTGAAAGCCATCTTGGGCAGTTGAACCAAAGCATTTTGAATATTACTCCTGCTATAGTCATTAAAATAATAACAGAGGTGAAAATTATTTTAGTGCTACCAGTTAGTACAAGTAAACAAAATGGAATATAAGTTCCACATATAAGTATAAAAATCATAGAGTGATCAAGTCTTCTAAGAAATGCTATACGCTCATTACTAGTAATAACTAAATGATAAAATGCTGATGCACTATATAAAAGTATAAGACTTACACCAAATACAATTGCAGAAATAATACCAAGGTCTGTATTAATATTAAAAGTTTCTGCTTTTTGAATTAATACAATTAATGCAATTACAGATAATATAGCACCTACAAGATGTGTAAATCCATTTATTGGTTCTCTAAATTTTAGTTTTTTAGTTTTTTTCATTTTAATAACTCCTATCAATTAATATCTATAATTCGACATCTAGTTTTTAAAACTATATGCTATAATACGATTATCGCTTAAAAGAATATCGATGTCAATAAAATTTTTGTGATTTTTTGATTAATTTATTTAATTTCTGATATAATTAATATAAAATCTAGTTTTAATAACTACATATGGCGGTGTTGGAATGAAAAATATAGAAGAGTATATACAGGAATTAAAATTATTAAATAATATAGAAATTAAAGACATACCCGAAATAGACCTTTATATGGATCAAGTTATACAACTTTTTGAATCAAAACTTGATAGCTTTAAAAGAAATGATGAAGATAAGATAATGACAAAAACTATGATAAATAATTATGTTAAAGGAAAACTCCTAATGCCTGTTAACAAAAAAAAATATTCAAAGGAACATATAATGCTTATAAATATGATATATCAACTAAAAGGAGGATTATCTATATCTGATATTAAAGAGATACTTGAGAGTATAGCTGATAATATAGAAAAAAATGATAATGTTTCTATTGAAGATACTTATAAAAATTATATTGAGATTAATATTGAAAATTCTAAGGATTTTGAAGATGAGATAAGAAAAATTGATAGTATTATGAAAGAAAAAATAAAGGGGAATGAAGAAAATAGTGAACTATTAATAGTTACAACTTTAATAAATAAATCTAATATGTATCGAAGACTTGCAGAGAAAATAATTGATGATGGAAAGGAAAGTAAAATAAAAAAATAAGCACCCTAAGAGATTAATCGACATATATATATATTAAGTAAAGTCATAATATTTAAATAAACTTAGGAGGTAGAGTTATGAACTTTGAAGAATATATGAATTGTCAAAATGGCGAGTGGGTAGATCCATGTAATTGTGGGTGTAAAGAAGAAAAAGAAGATGAGTGTGATGAGTGTTTAGAGGATAGAATTGATCCTAGTTGTATGAGTTGTTGTAGACCTGTATATAAACCATTACCATCAATGGGAAGAGTTGAAATTTTTTCAATTTTAAATTGTGTAGATGGAGAACCAATAAGTGGAGTTCCTTTTAATTTATACACAATTGAAAATGGTTGTGAAAAATTAGTAACTAGCCAAAAAACAGATTGTAATGGTAAGGTTGAATTTGGATGCTTAGAGAATGGATTATATAGAGTTCAACAAATTGTTGATGAATGTGTTTTTGAATGTCCAGAATATTATCCATGTAAAGAATTTTGTATTACTGAGGCAACAAAATGCCAAAGAATATATGTTATAAACAAATTAAGACAAATGGATAGATGTTTAAAGCAAATGATAGATAAAGCGGCTGAAGATGCTGTGAAAAAAGTTCTTTGCAGATATAGATGTAGATAATTTAATAGTATAAAATTTATTTTTTACTCTAAAAAAGGTGGTTGCTATTTGCAACCACCTTTTTTATTCTTGTATGTTTTCCCAATCTTCATAAAGACTAGCAAGCTTTTCTTCTAATAGAGAAATTTCTCTATTTACTCGTTCGCTTTCAGTAGGATTTGAGTAAATACTTTCTTTACATAAATCTTCTTGTAAAGTAGTTAGTTCTTCTTCTGTACTATTAATATCATTTTCAACAAGTTTAATTTTATTTTTACTAGCTTTTACTAGTTTTTCTTGTTCCTTTTTCTTTTTACGCTCATCTTTTACTTGTGTTTTAGTTTTATCAGGATTATCAATAGTAAAAGTTTCAAATCTATTAGGATTTTCTTTCTTTTCTGAGTAATAACTATAATTACCAAGATAAGTATTTAATGATGTTTCTTCAAGTTCAACAATTTTTGAAATTACCTTATTTAAGAAATATCTATCATGTGATATTACAATAAGAGTTCCATCATAGCTAAGAATAGCATCTTCAAGGGCTTCTCTAGATAGAATATCAAGATGATTAGTAGGCTCATCTAAAAGCAGGAAATTAGATTTTGATAGCATTATCTTAAGTAGGTTAATTCTACATTTTTCCCCACCACTTAAAAGTGAAATTTCTTTAAATACATCATCACCTGTAAATAGGAAAGATGCAAGAGCATTTCTAAGCTCTGTAGTTGTCATTTTAGGGAAGGCATCCCATACTTCATCAATTATAGTTTTACTAAGATTTAGGTCAGATTGCTCTTGATCATAGTACCCAGTTACAACATTTCTACCAAGCGTTATAGAACCGCTATCATAAGTAGCTTTATCAAGTAGCATCTTGAATAGAGTAGTTTTTCCTCTACCATTTTCTCCAATTAAAGCAACTTTTTCACCTCTTTTAACATCAAAAGAAATATTTTCAAAAAGTTTTTTATCAGAGAAGCTTTTTGAAATATTCTCTATATGAAGAACATCATTACCACTTTTTATATCAGTTTCAAATTTTATATTAGTAGAACGTCCAGCTGTTTCAGGAGATTCTATTCGCTCCATTTTATCAAGAACTTTTTCTCTACTTTCAGCAGCTTTAATACTTTTTTCTCTATTAAATGAACGGAATTTTTCAATAATGTCTTCTTGTCTTTTAATTTCAACTTGCTGAAGTTTATATGCTTTAGCTCTTGCTTCAATATCTTTTTCACGAAGTTCTATAAACTTTGTATAACTAGCATTATAGAAGTAAATCTTTCCACTTAGTAATTCACAAGTAGCACTTGTAACACAGTCAAGGAAAAATCTATCATGAGAGATTACAAGGACAGTACCTTTGTAAGCCTTAAGATATTCTTCAAGCCATTCTATAGCATTTAAGTCTAAATGATTTGTAGGCTCATCTAAAAGTAAAATATCAGGCTTTGAAAGTAAAAGCTTACAAAGAGCCACTCTAGTTTTTTGTCCACCACTTAGAGAGTGGATTACTTTATTATAATCACCTTCAAAAAAGCTAAGACCTCTTAGCACACGAGAAATTTCTCCTTTATAAGTATAACCACCTATATTTTCAAGGATTTCTTGTGATGTAGTATAATCCTTAATAAGTTTAGTATGGTATTCCTCTTTACTTGGGTCGTATGGCTCAGCCATTTTTACTTCAAGTTTTATTAATTTATTTTCAAGTTCTAGTATTCTAGGGAAGATAGATAGCATTTCATCATAAATACTTTTATCTTCATCAAGTGATAATGTTTGAGATAGGTATCCGATAGATTTATTTCTATCTATAAATAAATCACCAGAATCACTAGAAAGTTGCTTTGTTATAATTTTGAAAAGTGTAGATTTTCCTTCTCCATTTCCACCAATTAAACCAACCTTATCTCCTTCATTTATATTAAATGTGATATCTTTTAATATTTCATCTATTCCATAACTTTTTTTAATATTTTTACAACTTAAAACAATCATATGTTAATAACTCCTTTTCTACACTAGATTATATGTATATCTAATATAAACACTAAAATAATTATACTAACAACAGTAGGTAATTTCAAATTTATATTCTTATGAAAAGGAAAAGTGAATAGAATATCTTTACATAAGAATATTAAAAGAACGAATTATCTAATAGATGAGTATAATATATTGGAGGTAATGATATGAGGGATGATAATAGAGAATATAGAAAGCTTTTTGTTGGTGTTGATACTGAAATCCAAAAAGAAGATGGGAGCAAGATAGTTCCGATAAATTTTGATAATGCAGCAACCACTCCAGCATTTAAATTAGTTAAAGGGAATGTAATTAAATATATGGAGACATATGGTTCTATAGGGAGAGGGAGTGGATTAAAGAGTATAGAAACAACAGCTACCTATGAATTTTCAAGAAATGTAGTTTTAGACTTTTTTAACGTAAAAGATGATGGGGAATATACAGTTATTTATGTTAAAAATACAACCGAGGGAATCAATTTACTTGCAAATATATTAATAGATAATAAAGAAGAAAAGGTTTTAGCAACAAGAATGGAGCATCATGCTAATGATTTACCATGGCGAAATGTTGCGCAGATGATGTATCTAGAAACTGATGAAGATGGAAAATTAAATTATGATAATTTAGATAATATTATTAAAGAAAATAATATTAAGGTTGTTACAATAACTGCGGCATCAAATGTTACTGGCTATATAAATCCTATAAATAAAATAGCTAAAATAGCTCATGAAAATGGTGCTATGATAGTGGTAGATGCAGCTCAAATTATAGCACATAGTAAAATTGAAATATCTCCAATAATTGAAAATGAAAGTATAGATTTTTTAGTTTTTTCAGGTCATAAAATGTATTCACCTATGGGAACAGGAGTTATAATTGCGCGAAAAAGTTTAATTAAAAATAAAAAACCATTTTTGAGAGGTGGAGGAGCAGTTAATATAGTTTTTGATAATGAAGAATATTGGGGGGAGATTCCTGAAAAGTATGAGGCGGGAACACCTAATTTTTTTGGAGTTGTAGGAATAGTTAGCTCCATTATACAACTTAAAGAACTTGGGATGGAAAATATAGGGCGGTATGAAGATGCGTTAAAGAAATATTTATTTGCTGGAGTTAGAGATATAAAAAATATAAGAGAATATGGTTGTAGAGATTGTGAAAATAGACTTTCATTATTAAGTATTAATGCAGATGGTAAAGATCATAGAACTGTAGCGAAAGAATTATCAGATATTAGAGGGATCGCGGTTCGTAGTGGATGTTTTTGTGCACATTCATATGTTAAAAGACTGCTTGGACTTAAAGATCAAGATACTAAAAAATATTTATATGATGAAAATCTAGAAAGACCAGGACTTGTTAGGATAAGTCTTGGTTTATATAATAGTATTGATGAAATTGATGAGTTTTTAAATGTTTTAGAGGATATAAGTGAAAGTAAAAATAAAATAATATATTAAAGCAAAAAAACAGCTAGGCAAACCTAGCTGTTTTTTAGATAGCAAAACTGTCGTAATTTGGAAGATGAGTTTCTATATCATTCATACTAAAATCATTTATTAGTGGTGAAAGATAAGATATAGCATCTTTTGTAATACCATTACCATCTACATTTATCCAAGAAGCAGGGAAGTACTTAACATCATTAGCAACTTTATTAGCTTCTATAAGGAATGATTCAGAAGTGTATTGTGTAGTATTGTTTCTTTTTATTCCAACCATTAAACCGCTAAGGCAATTTTTAGAATATTTAAGAGCATCACGCCCTACCATTTCAGCTTCAGCTAAATCAACTTTAGATGAGCAGTGCATAGCACATCTTTGTAATACACCAAGTTCTAAAGATTTAACTCTTTCAGTGATACCAGCATTTATTATTAGATTTTTAAGTGTAGTACCAACACCACCAAGTTGGGCATGTCCAAAATTATCATGACCTGTACTATCAGCCTCAGCTACAAATATACCATCTTTATCACGAATTCCCTCAGAGGCAACTATATATACATGGTTATTTTCTTTAAATAATCTTGAAACATCCTTTAAAAAATTCTCTTTAGAGAATGCTATTTCAGGAAGGTATATTAAATCAGCACATTTTTTACCATTAAGTGTAGCAAGTGCACTAGTAGCAGCAAGCCAACCCGTATCACGCCCCATAGCCTCAAGGATGAAAATTCCATTGTTACTATATACTTTTGAATCAAGATAACTTTCAAGAACAGATGTTGAAATAAATCTACCTGCACTACCAAACCCAGGTGTATGGTCAGTATATTTTAAATCATTATCAATAGTTTTAGGTATTCCTATAAATTTTATATCTATATTTTTAAGCTTTGCATATTCACTAAGCTTAGCAGTCGTATCCATTGAATCATTTCCACCTACATAGAAAAATGTAGTAATTCTTAATTCTTTTAAAATTTCTATAAGTTTTATATACTCGGCTTCAGTATTGTTAAAATCTTTTAATTTATATCTACAAGAGCCAAGACCAGATGAAGGTGAGTTTTTGAATGTTTCAAGCCTTTCTGTATCCATAGAAGAAAGATTGATTATTCTTTTTTCAAGGATTCCCTCTATTCCATTTAGACCTCCATAAACATTATCATATATTTTTATATCGAAGTTTTCTTTTACAACTCCATAAACACTTGAGTTTATTACAGATGTAGGACCTCCAGATTGTGCTATAATACAGTTCATAATTTTTACTCTCCTTTTAATAAATCCTTATATGTGCTATACAAATAAATTAATGTGTAGCATATATATTAATATACAATATATTTACTACAAAATCAAACAAAAAATGTATTTTAAAGATAATTTTAAAATAAATTTAACATTAAAAGGTTTTCAATAGAATATGCTAATTAAAAGATTAATAAATTGATAAAATTTTATATTTTATATTTTGTGATATAATAAAGGAAAAGAAGTTTTAGGAGTTAAATTTATATGGAAATTAAAGAAGTATTAAAACTTAAGAATATAAAAATAACAAAAGGAAGAGTCATGATTTATGATTTGCTTCTGAACACTGAAGAGAATCTTAGTGCAGATGATATATTTCAAGTTTGTATTAAGAAAGAAGATTTGAATCTATCAACTGTATATAGAACTTTAGAATTATTTGAGAAAAATAGTATGGTAGATAAAATATTTGCAGAAGATGGAACAAGCACTTACACAATAAAAAGACATAAGCATAATCATATCGTTGAATGTAACTTATGCCATAAAGAGATAGAAGTAGCTTGTCCTATGACACAAATAGAAGAACTTTTAAAAAAGCAGACAGGATTTAAATTAACAGATCACAAGTTACAACTTAAAGGTTTATGTAAGGAATGTTCAGAGGATTAAAAAAACTCTAGCTTTTAATAGCTAGAGTTTTTTTCTATTTATCATAAGTGATATTATAAGAATGGCTACAGACGTAAGCGCTATAGTTCCACCAGGAGCTGTATCATAGTAGTAAGATGTAAATAATCCCACAACTATATCAATAAACCCAACAAACATAGAAAGGAATAATGTAGTTTTAAAACCTTTCTTAAATTGCATAGCAGTTGCTACAGGAACAACTATGATTGATGAGATAACAAGTATACCCATTACTCTTATAGAAACTGATATAGTTGCACCGACCATTATTGTAAATATATAATTTACAAGTTTAGTATTTATACCAGATATTTTAGCACCTTCTTCATCAAATGTTGTATATACTAATTTGTCATATAAAAAATAGATACAGATAAAGCATATTAAAGCTACTGATCCAATTATTAACAAATCAGATTTAGATACAGTTAAAATACTACCAAAGAGGTAGGAATCAACTTTAGCTGATGATTTTCCAGAACTAACTAAAACTATTGCTATACCAAGACTTAGTGTTAAAACTATAGACATAACAAGTTCTGAATATTTTTTAAAGTAAGTTCTTAGAACCTCTATAATAACTGCACAAAGAGTTGTAAATATGAAGGCTGTAATAAGAGGATTAACTCCAGCTACAAGACCTATAGCAACACCTGCAAATGAAGAATGTGATAAAGTATCACCTATCATAGAATATCTTTTAAGAACTAAGAATAGTCCTATACAAGGACAAAGTAGTGATATTATTATGCCTGCCATAAAAGCATGTCTCATAAATTCAATTTGAAATAAATCTAACATTTTAAGTAACCTTCCTTAAACTTTTATTGTAATAATCTAAGTATTCTTCTGTTGTATATAAATGTGCATTAGCGAATTTAAGCTCTAAAATAAGAGACGAATACTTTATAGCTTTTTCTTTGTTATGCTCAACAGATATAACAGTCAATTTTTTAGAGTTAGTGAGTTCATAAATTAAAGAATAAACTTCAAATTGTGTTTTCTCATCAATCCCAGTTGAGAGCTCATCAAGTACTAGAAGGTCTGGAGAACCAATTAAAGCTCTGGCAATAAAAATTCTTTGCTGCTGTCCACCAGATAGACCTCCGATAAGAGTATGCTTATATTCAATCATATTAACAAGTTTTAAAACTCTATCAATTTCAGATAAGTCTTTTATTTTTAATGCCTTTAAATGACATTTTAAAATTTCAAAAACACTTATAGAAAATTGAGAGTTAAAGTTTTCAAGTCTTTGAGGAACATAACCAATGCTTTTAAAATCTTTTAAAATTTTACCTTTTTGTGGTTTTAGATAGCCTAGTATAAGTTTTAAAAGTGTTGTTTTACAACTTCCATTCTCTCCGACTATAGAAATGTAGTTTTCTTTTGGTAAATTTATATTAATATTTTCTAAATTATAAGGTTTTGTACCATTATAAGAAAAATATAAATCTTTAATTTGTATCAAGTATAATCAACCCCTAATGATATTTTACAAATATATTGCATTTGTATTGCATTTTATATTATACAACTAGATGCAAAGTATTTGCAACTTAATCTTTAAGAGATATAGAATCTAGAGTCCAAGAAGAATTTTTATTTTTTAATTTAACTGTAAATTCTTCTGCAAATTCAAATGAAGCAGAATTTATAGCTGTAATATTATAAATTAAAAGGTCATCACTTGAAAATATAAGTGTGTGGTCAAGTAGTTCATTTATTTTATAGTCATTATTATTTATAGCAAAATAAGAAAGAGCATAATCGGGAGATTTACACTTATAAATTATGTAACTTTTATTTGCTATGATATAAATTGATAAAAATGTTAATAATAAGATAGAGAAAATTTTGATTTTTTTTGATTTAATTTTCATAAACACCTCACTGTAAAAATATGGTAATTAAATTATATTAGAATTATTAGTAAAATGGTAGATTTATTTGAATTATATTTGGTAAATTGTTAAGATATATTGATAAAAGAAAAATATTTAAATAAAAGCGAGGATTATAATAATGGATTTTTCAGCATTAGTGTTAATGGAAAAGGATAATGAAACTGGATTTTTAGGTAAAAACCTTGGGAGCTTTTCAGTTGAAGAGGGAGCAGAATATGTAAGGAAATTTTTTGTATATAAAAATGAAGTTAATGTAGTATTTAATACAAAAAGAGATGTCGAAGAGTGGGAATTCTCTGCAATATTTGATTTATTCAATATAGATGCATTTAAAAAACTTAATTATAAGATTGAGGAAGATGATGACCAATTTAATCCTACATGGAATATAAAATTTGATTATAATGAAGAAATTGAACATGAAAAGATGAGAACTATAATAAATGAAATTTGTGTGCTTTTAGATGAGAATATGAAAAAAGTATTTGAAGATATACAAGGCAAAGAAGAGGAATATAAATAATAGTATCGAATATATAATACTAAAATAGTATAAAAGGGTGTGAGTTTATTGGGTAATGGTTTAAAACTAAGAAAAGATATTGAAGTTAAATATAAATGGGATACTGAAAAAATGTATTTAGATACACAGTCTTGGAATAAAGAGTTTGAGTATGTAAAAATAGAATCAGTAAAACTTAAGGACTTTGAGGGTAAGCTTGATAAAAAAGAAAATATTTTAAATTATCTACTTGCTTATGAAGGATTATCAAGAAAGGTTAAAAAGCTTTATGTATATGCAAATATGCGTAGTCATGAAGATACTTCTAATACAGAGTTTCAAGGCTTATCATCAAGAATAGAAAGTTTTTATGCTCAGTTTGCTAGTTATGTATCATTTTTTGAGCCAGAAATACTTGCAAAAGATGAAAGAAAGTTTATGTCTATGATAAGAAATACAAAAAGTCTTAAAATATATGAGTTTTTATTTTTAGATATATTTAAAGAAAAGCCTCATGTATTAACTAAAGAGATTGAAGAAATTTTAGCGAGTGTTTCAGATTGTCTTAGTGCACCTGAAAATATATACGGAATTTTAACTAATGCTGATATAGATTTTGATAGTATAGAAGATAAAGATGGTAATCTTATAGAGCTAACAGAAGGTAGTTATGGTAATTATATAAGAAGTAGAGATAGAGTTTTAAGAGAAAAAGCTTTTAAATCATTATTTAAGACTTATAGAAAATATGAAAATACTATATCAACAAGTCTTACAAGTTCACTAAAGGCATATATATTTTCTGCTAAAACAAGAAAGTATAAAAATTCTTTAGATGCAGCATTATCACCAAGCAATATACCACTTGAGGTATATTATAATTCTGTAAAAACAATAAATAATAATTTAGATTTACTTCATAGGTATGTAGGACTTAAAAAGAAACTTTTAGGGCTAAGTGAAATGCATATGTATGATTTATATGTGCCAGTAGTTGATATAGAGAGAGAAAAGATTCAATATGAAGATGCTTTAGAAATAGTTAAAGAAGGAATAAAGCCACTTGGTGATGAGTATATTTCTATATTTAATGAAGGTGTAGAGAAAAGATGGATAGATGTTTATGAGAATAAAGGAAAAAGAAGTGGTGCATATTCAAGTGGAATGTATGATACTATGCCATATGTGTTACTTAATTATAATCATGACTTAAATGATGTAAGTACACTTGCTCATGAAATGGGTCATTCTATACATTCTTATTATTCAAGAAAAACTCAGCCATATATGTATGCATCTTACACAATATTTAGTGCAGAGATAGCTTCTACAACTAATGAGATACTTCTTATTAATGATTTAATTAATAAAGAAACAGATAAAAGTAAAAAGTTGTATTTAGTTAATCAAGAACTTGAGCAGATAAGAACTACTGTATATAGACAGCTTATGTTTGCAGAATTTGAGCTTTTAACACATGAAGCAATTGAAAATGGTGAAGCATTAACAGCAAAAGAATACAATGATATGTGGATTGAGTTAAATCAAAGATATTTTGGGCCAGAAATGATAGTAGATAAAGATATAGAGGTTGAGTGGGCAAGAATTCCACATTTCTATTCAGATTTTTATGTTTATCAATATGCAACAGGGTATGCAGCTGCATCAGCTTTTGCAAAATCTATACTTTTAGGTAAAGAAAATGCAATTGATGATTATAAAGGTTTCTTAAAAGCAGGTGGTAGTAAATATCCTATTGATGCTATAAAAGAAGCTGGAGTTGATATGACATCATCAAAGCCACTAGAAGACACATTAGATAGATTTAAAGAGTTATTAGATATATTAGAAAAGCTTATATAATAAAAATAGTGTAACAAATTGATACAATCCTACCTTTATGGAGTGATGAAATAATTAAATTCATCAGTCTGTGGAGGTGGGATTTTTTAGTGTAATTAGAATATATAAATGCACCTTATATAAAAAAATGTTAAAATCAAATAGGGTAGGAAAAATTTAGTTATTTAAAGAGGGGATAGGTAATGAGAGTTTATAATAATTTTATATATTTAGAAGCGGATGACATAATAAACTTTTGCAATTTTAAATTTAAGAGTGATGAGATAAAAATAAAAAAGATAGAAATTAGGAAAGATGATATTTTATTAAAGGGAAGTATAAAAAAAGTGTTTTCAGTAGATTTTTTTGTTTGTTGCAGTTTAGAAATGAAAAATAAAAACGAATTAAATATAGAGATTAAAGAAATTAAAGCTTTAAAAATAAATTTATTTTCTGTTGTAGAGAAAATAATTTCTAAGCAGTATAAAGGTAAAGTGCTAGATGAGTATGTAAAGATTTCTGGAAAAGAGATTTCTATAGATATAGAAAAAATAAATGAGAAATTTGAAAAATTAGATTTAAAAAATATAGAGGTTATAAATAATGATATAAGGCTAGAATTTAATAATACATATGAAGAGTTAGATTACTTTGTAAATAATAAATTAATAAATATAAAATAATGGTTGGAGGGTGCAATGAATATATCAGAAATAAGCACAAAACTTAGTGGAAATGATATTAAGAGTATAATAAATGATTTTGTTAAAGTAGAAGGACTTACTATAAAAGATGTTTTAGTTGAAAATAATCAATTAAAAGTAGTTGGTTCATTTAAAAAGATATTAGCACTTGGCTTTAAAGCAAGTGTAGATATTATAGAGGTTGAGGATAATAATTTAACAATAAGACTAAAAAAAGTATCACTTATGAAAATAGGTGTAATGAAAGCTTTTAGAAAGATAGGATTAAAACTTGCATTAAAAGGATTTAAAGAAAGAGGAATAAATCTTGCAAGTGATAGGATAAGTATAGATATATCTAAAATTTTAGAAGAGGTTAAAGTAATTAAATTTAATTTAGTAGATGCAAGGATAGAAAATGAATTTATATCTGTAACAGCAAGAAATATAGATTTACTGCTTGGAGATATGATTTCATCAAAACCTCAAATAGTTGTTTCAGAGAAAGTAGCATTAGATGAAGATTTACTTACACCAGAGGAAAAAGATGATTATATATTAAATCTTGAAGTTAATAAAATAGAGGATATGTATACAGAAGGAAGAGAAAAAGTTATAGAGAAGATACCAGAGAAGGCTAGAGAATATAAGGATATAATAATGTTTGTTCCAGATATAATAGCACTTATAGCAAGACTATTTAAAGATAGTAGAGTGCCGAAGAAAACTAAGGTTATAATGGCTGTAAGTCTTGGATATACAATTATACCAGTAGATATTCTTCCAGATAAGATTCCTATTCTTGGGAAGATTGATGATATTGCAATTATTTTATTTGCATTAAATAGAATGATTGATGATGTAGAAATTGAAGTTTTATTAGAAAATTGGCAAGGAAATAGAGAACTTGTAATGGTACTTACAAGTGCGGTTGAATATCTAGCTAATTTTACAGGTGCAAAAAACTTAAATAGAGTTTATGAAGTTATAGATTCATTAACTTAATATATAGGAGTTAGTAGTAATTAAGAGTAATATATATTGGAGTTGGAACTATAAAGATACAGATAATACATTAGAAAAAAATTTCCAGTAAACTACTAAAATAAAATAAGATTAAAGTGCTAATAATAATAAAGAACTAATAGAAATTAATAAGAAAGAGGTGCTTTGTTATGAGTAAATTAATTAAAGGGATAGTAGCTGGAACAGTTCTTGGAGCAACAATTGGTGTTGCATTAATACCTAGTTTGGACAGAAAGACACAAAGAAAAATTAAAAGAGTTTGTAGAAAAGTATCATGTGTATTAGAAGATGGTTGTGAAGAACTAAAATCAAAACTAAAGTAATTATATAGAAGAAGAGGTGACAAACTTCTTCTTTTTTTCTGCATAAGAAGATAAAAATTCAAAGAAACTTAAAGAATAGTTGTAAAAATAGAGCGAAAAATGTGATATAATAAGGAATATATAACTAAGTTTATGAAAAAACGGGTTAAAGGATGATGGGATTATGGAAATATTAGCATTAGGTGAAAAAATTAAGAGGAAAAGAAAAGAGCTAAATATGACTTTAAAAGATTTGGCAGGTGAAAGAATTACACCAGGACAAATTAGCTTAGTAGAATCCGGTAGAAGTAATCCTTCGATGGATTTATTAGAATATTTAGCAGGAAGTTTAGATACAACAGTAGAATATCTTATGGAGTCTGAGAAAACACAGGCAGAAAAGATATGCTTATTCTTTGAACAAACTGCTGAAAGGTATATTTTAGAGGGTAATAAAATAAAAGCGGAGCAATACATTGAAAATGCCTTATATTATGCTGAAAAGTATAATCTAGAGTATAGAAAAGCAAAGAATTTATACCTAAGAGCAGAAATATACTTAAGTGAAGAAGATTTTACATTAGCGCAACAATTCTTTTTAGCAGCAAATGTATTATTTATAAAAACATCAAGTTTTACAGATATGGTACATACGTACCTAAAGGTAGGTAAACTAAGTTTAGAATCAAAAGCGTATCATTCTTCAAATTCATATTTGAAAGAGGCAGAGAAGGTTTATTTAGCACATAGTCTCACAGAAGATACATTACTTGGTGAAATACATTATTATTTATCTAAGACATATTTTTTATTAGATGATATAAGACAAGCTATGAATTTTGCATTCTTAGCTAAAGAAGAATTTATGAAAGTATACGATAAGAAAAAATATGCTAAAACACTTGCACTATTGAGTGAAGAGTATAATAAAGATGGTGATGTTGAAAGCTCTATTATATATTCTAAAAAAAGTTTAGAAATATATAAAGAATTAAATCAAGATGAAAATATAGCAGAAATAGAAAATTCACTTGGTAAACTCTTCTATGAATTTGATAATATCGAAGAATCATTTATTCATTATGAAAAAGCAAAAAAAATGAGATTAGATATGAATGATCAAAGGATTGTAGATACATTTATAAATATATGTGAAAATCATATAAAACTCAAAGAAATAGATAAATGTTATATTATTTTAAATGAGATTAAAAGTATCATAAATTTTGATGATATAGAAAAGGTTTTAGATTATAATTTTTTAAATTACAGAGTTGCATTACTTGAAGATAATATGGAGAAAGCTGAATTTGTATTACTTGATATGCTTCATATATCTGAAAAAAATGATTTAGATAAAAGAAATGCAGAGATATGTATAATACTTGGGAAATTTTATTTAGATTCAAAAAGAGATTACGAGTCAGCTAAGTATCTTGATAAAGGAATAGAAAGTCTCAAAAAAATAGGAATAATAAAAAAATAAAACTTTTGGGTAAATAGGTGGTAAATATGAACTTCTTATCAACAGGGGAAAAGATAAAAAGAGCAAGGATTTATAAGGGGATAACATTAAAAGAGTTATGCCAAAAAGATATATCTATATCAAAAATGAGTTGCATTGAAAATGATAAAATAAAAGCTGATGAGTGGATTTTACAAATGGTTGCAATGCGTTTAAATTTAGATATAAAGTATTTGTTATTTGATGATATTATGGAACTAGAAAATAGTATTAAAGTTTATGAAGATAAAGAGATGCTATTAGATATAGATTTTACTAATATAAAAGAGAGAATAGATTATTGTTTAGTAAAAGAATATAAATCAGCAGCTTTAAGTTTTATTCACATACTGTTTTCAGAATATACTAAAAGAAGAAAGTTTGGGGATATTAAAAATTTAATAAACCTATATAGTGAATTTAACAATTTAAATGAAGCACAAGAACAGTTATATTATGAAGATTTAGCAAAGTATTTTTTAGTTAGAAGAAATTATAGTGATGCTATAACATATTTTAATAGAACTAGAAATCATATATTCAATTATACAATTTCAAGTAAGATGAACTGCTACATTGAAAATAGTATACTTCTTTCAATAAGTTATTATTTAAATAATCAATATAATGAATCGGAAGAACTTTTAGAAGAATTATTATATTTAGAAGATAAAATTAAATCACAAGAGCAAATTGTTTTAGTAAATGGATTATTAGCAGTAATTAAAAAGCATCTTAACAAAGAATATTTAAGTTACAAAAAGCTTTTTGATAGTTATGATGATAAGAGTAGTTTAAAGTACTCTAAAATAAATATAATGATGGCAAGACTTTATATTCTAGAAGGTCAAAAAGATGAAGCTATAAGTATTATAAAAAATACAACAGATAATGTTAATAAGGATGATATCTATAGTTATATAGAATTGATAATATCTATAGTGAAGATATTATTAGATGCTAAAGAAATTGAAAAGGCAAAAATGTATTGTGAAGCAGTTTTAGATTTATCTATAAAACTTGATAATCATTTTTTAATTGAAAAAAGTTACTTATATAAAGCAAGGCTTGATAGAGTAGAAAGGAATTTAATACCATGGGAAATGAATATGAATTTAGCTACAGATGTTTTAATAAAGTTTGCTACTGTTGAGGAAAAGAGAGAGCGTTATATAGAGATGGCAGAGATGTATCATGTAATAGGTGAAATTCGTGAATCTTTGAAATATCTTACACTTGCTATGAATCTTGAAAAAAATAATGATATTTAAATTAAAGTAAATAGTTTAACAGATTGCATTAAGTATGCAGTCTGTTTTTTTATTAAAAAATTTATTTTTTTTGAAATTTAAGTAGCAAAAAGTATAAGAGAGAATAGTATATACTATAAAACAAAACAAAATAAATTAAAAAACGAGGAGGACAAACTCATGGAATTAAATGAAATTTTAAACGGAGTAAATAACGAAGGAAATTGTGGGTGTAATATCCCAACAAACTGTGGATGTAATATCCCAACAAATTGCGGGTGCAAATCAAACTGTGGTAATGGAAATGGAAACAACTTATTATTATTATTACTATTATGTGGTGGAAATAATAATATATTTGGTGGACATGATAGAAGACATCATGACTGTTGCAGAAGTAGAAGTTCAAGACATCATCATAGCCATCACCATGATCATCACTGTGGATGTGATAATGGATGTGGAAACAATGATATATTTTCATTAATATTATTATCATCTTTATGTGGTGGAAATAAAAACTTTTTCTGCTAATCAGAAGTAGTTTAACAGGAATCTAGCAATCAACAAAGTGATTGCAATTTAATCTTATTACTTCTATAGAAGATGGTAGTAAATAGAAGTGAAGATGGAGGGCTATAGGCCCTCCAAAAAAAACAAAAAAATAATACATAAGGGGTGGAAGTGAGTGTCTAAAAAGAAACATAGAGAAAAGAATAAAGAAGGAAATCAACAAGGTGGAATTAATCCGCAAATATTAGATATGCTGCGAGGGAGTAATTTAGATTTTGGAAAAGTTTCGAGTTTAATATCTGCTATGAATCAAGATGGTTTTGATATAAATAGTATAAGTGCTATGATGCAGGGAAATCAGAAAAATAATAATATGAATATTGGAAATCAAAATAATAATATGGATTTTGGTAATTTTGATTTGGGAAATATAAAGAATACATTAAATAATATGGATCAAAATAATTGTAATTTTGATACTTATGGACATTTTCAAAATAACAATGAAATAAATGATGAAAATATAGAAATGCTTTTAATAGTGAAAAGTGTTGTAAATCCTAAAAAAGCTAGATTTTTAGATAAGGTTATAGAAATGTATAAACAAGGTGAAATAATATATTAAAGGACTAGGGTAACCTAGTCCTTTAATATATATTAGAAATTATATATTGATCTTTGGATTTTATGATTTCTAAATTAACTTCAAATAATGCATTTTGTTTATCGGTTGAAGTTTCTTTAAACCTTAATTTAAAATTAAACTTTATTGGCTCTGATTTTATATTCCAATCAGTATCTGTAAAATAAATATCTAGAAGTGAATAAGTGCTAGATATTTTTATGTTGTCATTAAAGTATTTATAGAAAATTTGATGTATATTAGAATTTAAAAGTGATTCAGTTGTATAATCTTCAAAATTAGTGTTACTAGATAAATACTTTGTAAATTTTAAAATCGGTTCTAAAAATTTTAAATTGGTTGCTTCATATGAAATGTTTTTAGGAGCTTTTTTGTTAAGTATGTGTTTTGATAAGCTTTTATCAATATCATTAGAATTTAGGCTTATATATTCAGGTGTTTTGTTATTTTTAGAATTTAAAATACCAATAATATTATTGGTTGAACAAAAAATATCAATAAATTCATTATCAATTAAAGAAAAAATATGTTGTATTGGAGTATTTTCATCATCAAATGATTGTAATATAATTTCTGGTATTTTATCTCTTGATAAATCTAAAAAATTGATAGAAAGTGGAGCATATTCATTAAAGCAGCCAAGAGAATTAAGTGGTCTTTTTTCATTAAAATAATATATTTTATTATTTATAAGTGCTTGAAGATAATATTTATTATTTTTTGATACTATATATAAAATATCCTCAGTACCATCCCCATTTAAATCTTCTTTAAGATATGATGAAATATCTGGAGATGCCATTGTTGGGATAGTTTCATCATCATTATATTTATTTATAAGACTAAATATTGTGAATATAGATATAGTAAGTAATAAAATTAAAAGTATATTTTTTATTTTACTAAACATAATTAATCACCTCTATTAGATTATATGTATTAGTATGCTAAAAAATTAATATTATTATGTAAAAAAAAGATTATGTAGAAAATAAAATTCCACATAATCTTAAGTATTATTCTTCACAAAGTGTATCACATTTACTGCATAAACCATAAAAGTATAACTTCCTATTTAATATTTTAAAGTTAGAAAGATTTTCAGCTTCTCTATCTAGCGCATTTAAGTCTATTCCAGTAAAATCTTCAACCTTTGAACAGTTAACACATTGTATATGTGCATGGTCAGAAAGATTAGCATCATATCTGAAGTTTCCTTCTCCTACGTTGAATTCATTTATTAGTTCTACTTCTGCTAAAGTTTTTAAAGCTTTATAAACAGTAGCAAGACTCATAGTTGGGTAGTCTTCTTGTAAAGCTTTATAGATAACCTCTGCTGATGGGTGATCGCATGTGCTTTGAAGATATTTATATACAGCAATTCTTTGCGGCGTTAATTTCAATTTTTTTTCTTTAAATATTTTTGTTATAGTATCCATACTTAAACATCCTTTCGATTCTAATTATAATATAATTTTATCGTAAAAAAGAATTAATGTCAATTAATATTAATTAAATATTAATAATCATTATTTATTAATAAGTTTGAATATACTTAATTATAACAATATTAATATTATTTAGAAAATTCTTATAATAAGATAATTATAACATAAAAAAATAGTAAAAATGATAAAAAAATAAAAGGAAATTTTTATATTAATTGAAATAAAAGGAAAAAAATGATAAAATATAAAAGAGATTTAAATTAATTTACTACTTTGGGGAGGTGAATCTACAAAATTTATAAGAATTTTGTAGTACAGTATGTCTAAATATAAAGTTGGAGATGAACTATTCATTATTACAGATCCTATAAAAGAGGAACAAAGATTAAAACAAACAAGTAAATTAACAATAGAAGATGATTATGCAACATTAAGTTGGGGCATAAAGATACTAAAGACAGAATATGATAAACCAAATGTTACATTAACTTATAAGAATGCTATAGGTGAAACTAATAAGGTTTTTGCAGTATGTATGGATATAGAAAATTTTGATACAGAAAAAGTATTAGAAAAAGCTTTATTAAAAGCATTTCAAAATGAATTAATAGAGTTAACGGTTTTAAAAAATTCAAGATAAAATTAATATTAAAAACTGAGTTTTACTCAGTTTTTT
>NZ_CAMQRY010000011.1 GCF_947036855.1 uncultured Clostridium sp. | reverse complement strand
CTTTTAGAAGATAATGATACGTTATATGCTATAAGATCAAAAGCCTATAAAACTTTATATACACTTGCTAAAGGAATTACTGAAGAAATGGATATTTTAACATTTAAAAATACTCGTGATTATAAAGTTGTTTATGGAGAGTTTTTATATCAAGCAAAAGGTTGGGAAGAAAAACGTAGAGTTGCAGTTAAAATTGAAAAGCCAGAAGGAAAAACTGTTTATAACTATACTTTCATAGTTACAAATATGACATCATCACCAAAAGATGTAATCAGATTTTACTCTAAAAGAGGTACTATGGAGAACTTTATAAAAGAAAGTAAAAATGGATTTGCTTTTAAATCTTTAAGCAGTACTAAATATATAGCTAATGCGAATAAACTTCAAATTTCATTATTAGCATATAATTTTAATAATTGGTTTAGACGAATTGCATTAACTCCGACTATGCAGTCAAATAGAATAGAAACTATAAGAGTTAAAATGGTAAAAATAGCCGCAAGAATAACTAATAGCGGAAGATATTTAACTTTTAAATTATGTAGTAGTTGCCCTTACCAAAAACAATTCTGGGATACTTTGAATAGAATTGAGGATATTTTAGGATTTGTGTAAATTAAAGTAAAATTGAATAAATATTTAAGTTCTAATTTTTTATTAGAATAAAGTCCTTGGAGAAATTATATCTAAAACTCAGAAATTATGTGGAATTTTTTAAAAAATAACGAAATAAAACCAACCGAATGTATTTTGTCATGATTTTTCATTTAAAATACATTCGGTGAATAATTCAGGAAAAAACTATTCTTCTATCTCAATATTTATTTTTTTAGCTTTTTTTTGTTTAGGTTTTTTAAAATTTTTATTCTTTACCATAAAAATCTCCTTTCTAACTATGTTGTTACTATTATAATTAGCATTTTAACTTTTTATAATACAAGGGAGTTTAAGGAGAAAAATGAAAATAAAAATAAATATTTGTAATAAAATGACAAAATATAGATTAAAATCCATAAATGGTGTAAAATGATTATACAAATAAGATGTAGTAGGAGAAAAAATATGGAGTTAATAATTTTAGTGTTAATAGTAGTTATAGTAATTTTAATTATTGAAAAGATTAGAATTTTAAAAAAGTATAAAATGTTAAGGGAAATTGTAAATTCAATCGGTGATATAATTTCTTTTAAAGATAAAGAGGGAAGAATTATAGAAGCAAGTAATACTTTTCTAGAGTTGTTTTATTTAGATGAAACTGCTATTGGAAAAACAGATAACGAACTTATAAAATCTGGAAGTCTTAAAGCTTTAGAAATAGAAAATTGTATTAAAAGTGATAAATTAACTAAGGAAAAGAAGAGAAAAATTACTATTGATGAAAGATTTAAAATTGAAAATGGAGAGGAAAAAGTATTTAGAGTAGAAAAAACACCTATATATAATAAATATAATGAATTTCAAGGAATAGTTATAGTCGGTAAAGATATTACAGATAAGCTTAAGATTGAACAGTTAGAAAAATATGCAAAGGCAAGAGAACAAAATATAATGGAGCTTAAGCAATATAATAAAATTAAGACAGAGATTTTTGCTAATTTATCTCATGAGTTTAGGACACCAATTAATATAATTTTATCAGCAATAAAAATGAAAGAGATATATTCAAGTAATGGTATAAATATAAATAAGGAAAATATTATAAAACAAAAAAACTATACTAATGTGATAAAACAAAATACTTTAAGGCTTATAAGACTTATAAATAATATAATTGATACAACTAAATATGAGTTTGGAAATTTAGAATGTAATTTAGAAAATGGGAATATAGTAGAGTTTATTGAAGATATAACAACGTCACTAAATTCTATAATGGAAGAGCGTGGGTTAACATTAATATTTGATACTAATACAGAGGAATGTTTTATGGCTTTTGATTTTGCTAAGATGGAAAGAATAATATTAAATATTATATCAAATTCAGTTAAATTTACAGAATGTGGTGGACAGATTTTTGTTACAGTAGAAGAATTTAACAAGTATTTAAATATATATATAGAAGATACAGGATGTGGTATTCCAGCAGATAAAATTGAATTTATTTTTGAACGTTTTTTCCAAGTTGATAAATCTATAAAAAGAAATAGAGAGGGGAGTGGGATAGGCTTAAATATTGTTAAATCTTTTGTAAATATTCATGATGGTGATATTGAAGTTTTGAAGTCTAGTGACTATGGGACTTGTTTTAAAATATCTTTACCTAAGATACTTGTAGAAAATGATAATATTGAAAATAAAATAAATGAAAATAATAATGTTGAAATAATTAATATAGAATTTTCTGATATATATAATTAATTTTAATAAATTATGTAATTATAGAGATTATACTTAGCGAATACTTAATAATCTTATAAGTAGAATACTTATGGAAAGAAAGTGTTATAATTAAGGTACGCTAGGAGGAATTTTATGATCGACATTGAAAAGAGTAAACTGAATATAGAGAATATGTTTGTTCATAGAAGTAAGAAACATAAGCATAAATCAGATAAATTAATTGAAAAGATTTTAGTAAAGGCATTAAAGCGAGCTGAAACTCATGATGTTATTTTGTATCAATCTTACCATATAGCACTTATGGATAATGCAAAATATTTAAGTGATTCAGAGTTTGATAAAAATATAAATTGGTATATAGATTTAGTTGAGTTTCATGATGATGTGAGTAAAAGTATAAAAAGAGTGAGACCATCTTATTCTAAAATGCCAGATAGAAGTTTTATATCTACAGCCTATCTATTTGCAGACCATTTTTATAATTATGAAACAGGTGCTAATTATTTAGGGAATAAAACCTTTACGGCAATGTGGAGATTTAAACAAAATGCTAAAAAAGCACTGAGGTATAAAAGAAGAGGTAAAAGAAAAAAAGCAATGCAGGCACTTTTATATGCTTGTCATTTTTTAGCTGATATGAATCAACCACATCATGTTGGAAATCAAATAGATAGAAGGGGGAAGCTTGTAAGCTTTCTTGAAAAGAAATTAAAGCTTGATGGTATAGTGCATGGAGTTTTTTCCAATCATAGTGAATTTGAGGGACTTGTAAAGAGATGGATAAAAAATAGAGATAGAATAAAACTTTTACTTGGTGAAGATTCTAAAGAAGTTTTTTTATTAGATAGTGTACCTACAAGTGGAGCAAGTTATGATTATTTAATGGAAGAAAATAGTGAAATATTTTATAGAAAAAGTGATAAAGAGAAAATAGAATATCTTTATAATAAAAATAAAGATTTAAATTTAGATGAGTTTTGTGAGTATATAGGAAGAGAAAGTGCAAAATACGCAGTTCAATTTGTTGATGATGCTAATAAGCATGGAAGTAAAGAACAAGTTATAGCAACTGTAAAAGCTCTTAATATGACAGAGATTCAACTTGCTAGATTTTTATATTATTTTTGTAATTTAAAATAAGTTAATGAATATTTAAAAGAAAAATTAGAAAAATTAGCTATAATTAGTATTATAGCTAATTTTTTTTTAGGAGTGGGGAACAAAATGGATTTATACATATCAGATTTAGATGGAACATTATTAAATAGTAAAAGAGAAATTTCGGATTATTCAAAAAAAACTTTGAATAATCTGATGAGAGAAAAAGGATTAGAGTTTACAATAGCTACAGCTAGAACACCAGGAACTGTAATAGAAATACTTGAAGGGTTAAATATAAAGAAGGCTATATCACTTATGAATGGTGTATTTTTATATGATTTAAAAGAAAAAAAGTATATGAAGATTAGAAGTATTAAAAAAGATACTGCAATAAAAATACTAAATGTACTTGAAAGTTTTAATAAGGCAAGTTTTGTTTATGGAATAAGAGATAATCATCTTTATGTATATCATAAAGAAATGGAACTTGACCTTGATATAACATATCATAGTGAAAGAAAAAATAGTTTATATAAAACATTTAAAGTTGTTAAAAATTATGATCAGGCATTAAAAGATTTAGAAGTAGTAAACTTTATGATACTTGATAAGTTAGAAGTTGTTGAGATTATGTATAAAGAGCTTAGTAAAATAGAAGGGATAAATTGTGGGTACTATAAAGATGTTTATGATGAAAGTTGCTATTTTATAGAAATTCATAGTGGAGAAGCATCAAAAGAGAAGGCTGTTGACGATTTAAGAGAAATGTACAAGCCTACTAAAGTTATATGTTTTGGAGATAATATGAATGATCTACCAATGTTCAAAGTTGCAGATGAAAAATATGCAGTTAAAAATGGAGTTGATGGAATTAAAGGCTTTGCCACAGAGATAATAGATACAAATGACTTAGATGGAGTGGTAAAATTCATAGAAAAAAGATTTGAAAAATAAGATTTAAACATTAAAGTTGCATCTAAAATAGGTGCAACTTTTTTATTTGAAATAACCTTAAGAAAAATATAATAATTGAGAGAGTATAATAAGTATATAGGGTGATTTTAAGGGGAGACAGTTATGAAGTATATAAGAAAAATATTTATTTTGTTGATAGTATCTATATTTATGTTAGGTATTTTAGCTAGTAGTAAGGTTGTTTTTAGTGGGTACAAAGAATATAGACAGGCTATAAGTGAAAAAAATTTAGAAGTAATTTTAGGTGAAGTTAAAGCGCGTGAAAATTATGTTGAACTAAAAGATATATCAGAGGATTTTTTAATGGCAATTGTTGCAATTGAAGATAGAAGGTTTTTAGAACACAAGGGGATAGATTATAAAGCTTTGATTCGTGCGTTAGTTAAGAATATTGAAGCAGGGGAAATAGTTCAAGGTGGGAGTACAATAACACAACAATTATCTAAAAACTTATATTTTGACTCAGAGCAGAATATAGATAGAAAGATAGCAGAATTATTTTTAGCAAAGGATATAGAAAGATTGTATAGTAAGGCAGAAATATTAGAATTTTATGTGAATATTATTTATTATGGGAATGAAAGTTATGGGATTTATGATGCGACGAATGGGTATTTTGGAGTAAATCCAAGTGAGATAACATATGATGAAGCAACATTACTTGCAGGAGTTCCACAAGCACCAAGTCTTTATGACTTAACTAAAAATATGGAGGGAGCAATGAAAAAACAAAAGTATGTGGAAAAAGCAATCAATGAGATGTTAGATTAATAACATCCTTAATAATGGAAATATTAACAATTTGTGATATTTAACTGCAATAATTGACACTATATTATAGATAATTTACAATAATCTTACAATGCAAATATTTTTAAATAAAAAGGCTATTAATATTCGCTTGAAGTATATTAAGTTATGGAGTTGAATTTTTATATGGGAATTAAACTAGAAAATTTAGTTGTTGAGTTTGGTACTTTTAGAGCTATTGATAACATTAGCATACAAATACCAAAAGGAAAACTTGTTGCATTACTTGGACCATCTGGTTCAGGAAAATCAACTACATTATTTACGATATCAGGAATACATAAGCCAAAATCAGGAAAAATATTTTTTGCTGATAAAGATGTTACTGGTTTTGAACCTGAACATTTAGGGATAGGGCTTGTTTTCCAAAATTATGCACTATATCCACATATGACGGTAAGAGAAAATATTAAGTTTCCATTAGATAATTTGAAATGGGATAAGAAGAAGGCAGAAGAAAGAGTATTAGAAGTTGCAAAGATAGTTAAGATAGAAGAACTTTTAAATAGAAAACCAGCAGAACTTTCAGGAGGGCAACAGCAAAGAGTTGCAATAGCTAGAGCAATATCAAAAAATCCTGATATATTATTACTTGATGAACCATTATCAAATCTTGATACAAAACTTAGAGTTGAAACAAGGCATGAAATTAGAAGGATACAGAAAGAAACAGGAGTTACTGCAATATTTGTAACTCATGACCAAGAGGAAGCTCTTAGTATTTCAGATGAGGTTATTTTAATGAATGAGGGAAAGATAGAACAAGTTTCAGCACCTAAAGATATGTATATGAATCCAGTAAATAAATTTGTTGCTTCATTTATAGGAAGTCCAGAAATGAACTTTATGACTATAGAGCCAAGTAATGGAGAGGCTATTGTGGGGCAGTATAAATTTATAGGATTGCCAACTGATAAGAAAAAGGTTTTAGTTGGATTTAGAGCAGAAGATTTAGAGATAAGTGAAAATGGTATAGAAATGAAGATATCAGTTATTGAAATACTTGGTAGAGAAAGTCTTGTGACGCTTAGTCATGAAGGTAATAAATATAAAATGCTTGTAGAAAAAGATTTTGAGATAAAAGAAGGCGATACTATCAAAGTTTCTCCAAAGAAGGGGAATGGATATGTATTTGATGCTGAAAGTGAGGTATTCATTAAACGATGTTAAAAAAGTTTAAGAGTATGAAGGGGTATATTTATCTTGCACCTGCACTTATAACAGTAATTATTTTTACAATATATCCAATTATCAATACTATTATAAATAGTTTTGATGAAACAAAAAGTCAAGGATATGTATTTGGACTTGGTAGTTATAAAGCATTATTTGAGGATGAAAGATTTATAACTTCACTTGGAAATACAGCTATATATGCACTTATAGTTCCACTTGTATCAGTAGTTATATCATTACTACTTGCAAATGCACTTGTAACTATTAAAAATGAAAAAATAAGAGGTTTTTTCCAAAGTGTATACTTCTTGCCTTATGTAACTTCGATGGTTGCAATAGGTGTTGTATGGTCTTGGCTTTTTAATAGTGAATATGGAATAATAAATTATTTACTTGGGTTTGTTGGTATAGAACCTATAGCATGGCTTAATGACCCAAACTGGGCAATGCCAGCACTTATAATATTTGCAGTGTGGAAAACACTAGCATTTAATACTTTGATTCTTACAACAGGAATAGCTACAATTAATCCGCAATATTATCAAGCAGCTAAGATTGATGGAGCAAGTTCTGGAATAATATTTAGAAAAATAACAATGAAACTTGTATCACCTATGATTTTATATACTTATATAATCAGTTTAATAGGTGGATTCAAAGTGTATACCGAAGCTTTTGTACTTTTTGGGGGAAGAACTTTAGATGGTTCTGTATCAACAGTTGTCCAATATATAATTGAAAGATTCTATGGCGATCAAGATTTCCCATTAGCATTTGCGGGTTCTATAGTGTTACTTATAATAATTTTAACAGTAACTCTAGTACAAAGAACTATTGCAAAAAATAAAGTACATTATTAGGAGGCTACATTATGAATGGTAAGAATAATTATAAATTAGCATTTAAGTATTTCGCATTAATAATTTTTGCGATAATAACATTATTTCCATTTTACTGGATGATTGCATCATCACTTAAAACAAGTTTTGAGGTTATACAAACACCTCCAACAATGGTTCCAGAGAAACTTCTTTGGGAAAATTATAAAATAGCATTTGAGATGGCTCCATTTGGGAGATATTTTTTAAATACAATAATAGTTACAGCGCTTAGTATAGTTTCAACTGTAACAGTTGCAATTATATCAGCATTTGCATTTTCACATCTTAAGTTCAAGGGGAGAGATTTAATATTTTCATTACTTCTTGCAACAATGATGATACCTGGCGAAGTTTTGATTGTTACAAACTTTAAAACTATCGCAGATATAGGTTGGATAGATACTTATCAGGCTCTATTTGTACCATATATAGCAAATGTCTTATATATTTATATGCTTAGAGAGTTCTTCATGAAAGTTCCAACACAGCTTTATTATGCAGCAAAAGTTGATGGTGCTAGTGATTGGAAATTCTTATGGAAAATAATAGTTCCAATATCAAAACCTTCTATTATTACTATCTGCATATTGGTAGGAATTAATTCATGGAATGCATTCTTATGGCCACTACTTGTTACAAATAGTGAATCTATGAGGGTTCTTGCAAATGGGCTTACAGCTTTTCAGTCGGAAGCTGGAACTCAATATCAGCTATTAATGGCGGCATCAACAATTATTACAATGCCGATTGTTATTATGTATGTGTTCCTTCATAAAAAGATTATTAAGGGAATATCTATTGGTGGAACAAAGGGATAATTAGTTTTAGCTTATAATTTTACAATTATAATATATATTTAATTTTAAGGGGGACTTTTTCAATGAAAAAGAAATTTTTAGCCGCTAGTATGGCACTTATGATGGCAGGTTCATTTGTAGCTTGTGGATCAGATGAGGGAACAGGAGCAGAAACAGAAACAGGAGAAAAAGCAGAACTTGTTACAGAAATCACAGAGCCAGTAAGTATTGAAATTTGGCATTATATGAATGGTAAGCAAGGCGAAGCTATGGAAGCACTTATCAATGATTTCAACGAAACTAATGATAAGAAAATCACTGTAAAAGGTACAAGCCAAGGTAATATACCAGACTTAAACAAAAAAGTTATTACAGCAGCTCAATCAGATTCATTGCCAGCTATAATAAATGTTTACCCAGATGTTGCAACAGGATTATTAAAGCAAGATAAAGTAGTAAACCTTAGTAATTTTATAAATCATGAAACTGTTGGAATGAAGGATGATATTGCAAATGATTTTATTAAATCATTCACAGATGAAGTTGCACAGTGGGAAGATGGAGAGTTATATGGAATGCCTTTAAGTAAATCAACAGAGGTTATATTTGTAAATAAAACTAAACTTGAAGAACTTGGTTATAAAGTTGAAGATATAAAAACAGGATTAACAATGGATAAACTTATAGAAATTTCAACAGCAGCTAATGAAAAGCTTGAAATGGCTGGATTTGGTTTTGATAGTGCTTCAAATGCGTTTATCACAGCTTTAAAAGCAGATGGTAAAGACTTTGTAGATCTTGATGGAACAATAAATGTTGATAATGAATGGACTAGAGAGTTTATGGATATATTTAAAGAGCAAACAGAAGCAGGAAACTTTAGAATTGCAGGGGAAGATAAATATTTATCAGGACCATTCTCAAATGGAAAGCTTTTATTCTATCAAGGATCAACAGCTGGAGCAGGGCATATTAATAATAACGATGCTTTTGAGATTGAAGTTATAGAAGTAGCTCAGTTTGAAGGGAAAGAAAAAGCAGTTATACAGCAAGGAGCTTCATTATTTGCTACTTCAGATGTATCAGAAGTAGAGCAGTATGCAGCTTATGAATTTATTAAGTATGCTACAAGTGCAGAGGCATCAGCAAAATTTGCTTCAGCTACAGGATATCTTCCAGTAAGAAAATCTTCAGCTGAAACAGAAACTATGAAAAAAGTTTTAGGTGATGAAAATGCGTTATATACAAAGGTTTATAATGTAGCACAAAAAGCTTTAGAATACTCATATTACTCACCAGCAGTTAATAATGCTAACTCAGCTAGAACTGTGCTTATGGAAAAATATGATGCATATGTTAAAGGTGAAATAAATGATGTTGAAACATTTGTAGAAGAAACAGTTTCACAAATTAAAACATCAATATCTAGATAATACTCATTTTAAAATAGGTTGCCTTTATGGTGACCTATTCTTTATATATAGATATATACATATAATAGATATAGGAGATGAAAGTTATGAAAGAATTAATAAATGAAATACTTATAAAAATAAAAGAGTATAATAAGGTAGCAATTTTTAGACATGTATCACCAGATCCTGATTCATATGGTTCACAGGCAGGACTTAAAAGTATTATAGTAAATAGTTTTCCAAATAAAAAGGTATCATTGTTTGGTACTCAAAGTGAAAGACTTTCATATATAGCAAAAATGGATAATGATTTTAATGTTGATAAAGATACTCTTGCAATAGTTTTAGATGTTTCAAATAAAGAAAGAGTTGATAATTTATCTTTTGAAAATGCTGGATTTATAATAAAAATAGATCATCACAAGCCATTTACAGAAAAGTTTGAGAACATTACATGGGTTGATACAGGTTATGCATCTTGTAGTGAGATGATACTTGATATTTATCTTAATAATAAGGAAGAACTCGAAATTTCTGATGATGGAATTAGGGGTTTATATACAGGTATTGTAGGAGATACAGGTCGATTTATGTATATGGAGAATCCAACAGGTTTATATAAAAAACTAGGAGAACTTACTTTTAATTTTAATGCTAAAGAGATTTATAGTAGAATGTATAAACGAAGTAGAGAAGAACTTAAATTTTTAGCTTATATATATGAAAATTATAAAGTAACAGAAAATGGGGTTGCATATCTTAAAGTTTCTAATTCAGATTTGAAAAGGTATGGATTTACAGAAGCTATAGATGCAGCTAGAAGAGTTAATGCATTAGCAGATACGGAAGGTATAATAAATTGGTTATTCTTTGCACAGAAAGAGAATGGACAGATAATGTCTGAGTTTAGGTCAAGTGGGCCAAGAGTTAATGATATAGCTTTTAAATTTGGTGGTGGTGGTCATTTTCTTGCAGCTGGAGCAACTCTTGAAAGTTTTGAAGTTGTTGATAAGATAATAAATGAGTTTGATGAAAATTGTAGAGCATTTAATAAGAGTCTATTAAATAAAGAAAATTAATTTAAATAAAGGAATTTACAAATATTTATTGAAATATAAATAAGGACTTAATTTTTTAATGATAAGTTTAAGGGGTAGAACTTATTAAGATGAAAAATTATAATTATTATAATTTGAGGGGGCGTTCAAATGAAAAAAATTAATCTGTGCTTAACATTTAGTGGAACAGTTTATGCAAGACTTATAAGGTTGGTTACAAAGGATAAGTATACTCATATATCACTTGCGCTTGAAGAAGATAAAAATGTGTGGTACTCAATGGGGAGAAAAGGTAAAAATAGATTTTGGGTTGTGAGATTCCAAGTTGAAAACGTACGAGAAAGATTTACAGAATGGTTTCCTAAGACAGAACTTATGATTTTGGAGAAGGAAGTTTCAGATGAAGTTTATTATAAAGTCCTTGCTATACTTGAAAAATATAGTGAAGATACAACAAAGTATAATTATTTAGGAGTTTTAGGGGCAACAGTTAATAAACCGATAGAGCATAAAAATAGATATTTTTGTTCAGAACTTGTAGCTAATATATTAAATGAAGTTGAAGCTTTAGATATAAAGCAGCCAGCTGTTTTAACTAGACCAATGGATTTTTTAGCAGATGAATCATATGTGAAAAAATATGAGGGTGATGTATATGGATATTTAAGGAATATAAGTTAGGGTTATCTTTTAAGATAGTCCTATTTTTTTTGTTCTTTTGACATTTTTTTATATATTAGATATACTTGTTTAGCAATAAAAAAATAAACAAGATTATAATTAAAAGTTTAAATAAATAGATAAATGATATAATTATTAATATATGGAAAAATGAACTAGCACAGGAGAGTATAATATGGAAAACAAATTTTTACCTATTTGCAAAGCTGATATGGAAGAAAGAGGCTGGGAACAATGTGACTTTGTATTAGTTACAGGGGATGCCTACATTGACCATCATAGTTTTGGAGCAGCAATAATTTCAAGAGTTTTAGAAAATGCAGGATATAAGGTTGGTATAATAGCACAACCAGACTGGAACGATGTTGAAGAGTTCAAAAAGCTTGGAAAACCAAGACTTGGATTCTTAGTTAATGGTGGAAACATGGACCCTATGGTTAACCACTACACAGTAAGTAAAAGACTTAGAACAAAAGATTTATATACACCAAAAGGTGAAATGGGAAAAAGACCTGATAGAGCTACAATAGTTTATTGTAACAAAATCAGAGAAGCTTATAAAAACATAAATATAGTTATTGGTGGAATAGAAGCAAGTCTTAGAAGATTTGCACATTATGACTACTGGGAAAACAGAGTAAGAAAATCTATTTTAGCAGATAGTACAGCTGATTTACTTATATATGGTATGAGTGAAAAACAAATAGTTGAAACAGCTGAACTTTTAAATCAAGGTTTTGAAGCTAAGTACATAAGACATTTACCAGGAACTTGTTACATGGTTAACAGTTTAGAAGAGTTATATGAAGACTATACACTTCTTCCATCATTTAAAGCAATAAGTGCTGATAAAGTAACTTATGCTAAATGTTTTAAAACACAAAATGATGAGCAAGATCCAATGAGAGGTAAAACTTTAGTTCAACCTCATGCAGATAAATTTGTAGTTATAAATAAACCAGAAAAACCTCTTAACAGAGAAGAGCTTGATGCAGTTTATGCACTTCCTTATGAGAAGACATATCACCCATCATATGGAAAAGATGGTGGTATAGCTGCTATAAATGAAGTTAAATTTAGTATCATGAGTTCAAGAGGATGTTCTGCAAACTGTTCATTCTGTGCTATTACATTCCACCAAGGAAGAATAGTATCAAGTAGAAGTGAAGAGTCAATAGTTAAAGAAGCTGAAGAAATCACAAAATATGATGATTTTAAAGGATACATACATGATGTAGGTGGTCCAACAGCTAACTTTAGAAAAGCAGCTTGTAAAAAGCAGTTAACAAAACTTGGAGCTTGTAAGCATAAGCAATGTTTATCACCTAAGATTTGTCCTAATATGGAAATAGACCACTCAGAATATCTAAGTGTTTTAAGAAGTGTTAGAAAAATAGAGGGAATTAAGAAAGTATTTGTACGTTCAGGAATTAGATATGATTATGTAATGGCTGATAAAAATGATGATTTCTTTAAAGAACTTGTAGAGCATCATGTAAGTGGACAATTAAAAGTTGCCCCTGAACATGTATCTCCAAATGTTTTAAAATATATGGGTAAACCAGCAGGAACAACTTATGAAGAGTTTAGAAAAAAATTCTTTAAATTAAGTGAAAAAGCTGGTAAGAAGCAATATATTATTCCATACCTTATGTCAAGTCACCCAGGTAGTGAACTTAAGGATGCTATAATGCTTGCAGAATATTTAAGAGATATTGGATACCAACCAGAGCAGGTTCAAGATTTCTACCCAACTCCAGGAACAGCATCAACAACTATGTTCTATACAGGACTTGATCCTGATACTATGGAAGAAGTTTATATTCCAAGAACAAAAGAAGAGAAAGCTATGCAAAGAGCACTTCTTCAATTTGGAAACCCTAAAAACTATAATATAGTATATGATGCTTTAGTGAGAGCGGGAAGAGAAGACCTTATCGGAAATGGCGAGAAGTGTCTTATAAAATCTAAAGAAGATAGATATAAAGCAAGACATGGTCTTGATAAAAAATCTAAATCACATGGAAAAAATTCAGGTGAGAGAAGAAGTTCAGGTTCATCATCATCATCATCATCATCATCATCTTCTTCATCTAGAGGTAAATCAGATAGTAGAAATTCATCAGCAAGAAGTACAGATGGAAGAAGTTCAAGCTATAAAGGTAAGTCAGATGGAAAAAGACGTTTTGGTTCAACAGAGGGATTTGAAGAACTTGGAACAAAGAACAATGGTAAAAGAACTTCAAATAAAGAGAAATTAGGTAAGCTTGTTGGAAAAACAGCTAACCATATTTCAAAAAAAGAAGAAGAAACAAGAGGACCTAAAAAGAAAAGAGGTTCATTTAAAGATAGAACAATAGCTAAAAAAAGAGAAGATAGAATAAAAAGAAAAGGTAGATAATACCGATTTTAAAACTGATTGTAGTAAAATACAGTCAGTTTTTTTACTTTAATATAAGTTGAGTTTTAAATGAATGATAAATTTATAAAAAACATAGCAGTTTATTTAGAATATAGGAATAAATATAGTAAAATCTGTAATATATATTAAGAAAATATAAAGAGTATTGTAAAAGGTTTTTTTTTTGTATATAATACATAAAAAGACGTTTTAGTATTATGGATTTATATAAGATTAATTGTTCCTCCAATCTTTTTTAGGGAGGATTTTTTTTATACTTATATATCATAAGGAGGTAGTTTTAAGATGGAAGAAATTTTAGAAATTTTAGAAAAAAATAGTAGGTGTAGTGATACAGATTTAGCACTTATGACAGGGAAAACAGTTGAAGAGGTTAGAGCTGCGATTTTAGACTTTGAAGAAAAAAGTATTATAGCAGGTTACACAACTCTTATAAATTGGGAAAATACAGGGAAAGAGACTGTAACAGCACTTATTGAAGTGAAAATAACACCTCAAAGAGGGGTAGGCTTTGATAAAGTTGCAGCAAGAATATATCAATTTGATAAGGTTAGAGCTTGTTATTTAATGTCTTCAGGTGGATTTGATTTAACTGTAATTGTTGAGGGGAAAACAATGAAGGAAGTTGCAATGTTTGTATCAGAAAAACTTGCAGTTCAAGAATTTGTAACAGGTACAGCAACACACTTTGTTCTTAAAAAGTATAAGGAGTATGGAACTATATTTAAAGAGAAGAAAATAAATGATAGGGAGATTTTATTCGTATGATAATGGAAGATATGATTTTAGACAACGTAAAAAATATGCCACCATCAGGAATAAGAAAATATTTTGATATGATAAATGAGATGGAGGATGTTATATCACTTGGAGTTGGAGAACCAGACTTTATTACTCCTTGGAATATTAGAGAAGCAGGGATTTATTCTTTAGAAAAAGGTCATACACATTATTCATCAAATGCTGGGTTTATAGAACTTAGAGAAGAAATTTCAAAATATTTATATAGAAAAGTGAACTTATCATATAATCCTAAAACAGAAATTTTAGTTACAGTTGGTGGAAGTGAAGCAATAGACCTTGCACTGCGTGCTTTAGTTGGACCAGGGGATGAGGTTATTGTTCCAGAACCAAGTTTTGTAGCTTATAAAGGATGCACAGCTTTTACAGGAGCTACTTCTGTTGTTATTGATTTAAAGGAAGAAAATGATTTTAAATTAACAAAAGAAGAATTAGAAAATGCTATAACAGACAAAACAAAGGTTTTAATACTACCATTTCCTAATAACCCAACAGGAGCAATAATGACTAGAGAAGAACTTGCTCCAATTGTTGAAGTTTTAAAAGATAAAAATATAATTATACTATCAGATGAGATATATTCAGAGCTTTCATATGATGGGAACCATGTATCAATAGCTAGTTTTGATGAAGTGAAAGATAAAACTATTATAGTTAATGGTTTTTCAAAGGCTTATGCAATGACTGGTTGGAGACTTGGATATGTAGTTGGACATCCTGTTTTGGTTGATGCTATGAAGAAAATTCATCAGTATGCAATTATGTGTTCACCTACAACATCACAATATGCAGCTATTGAAGCACTTAAAAATGCAGATGATAATGTGAAACAAATGGCTAGAGAATATAATAGAAGAAGAAGAGTTATTACCGATGGATTTAGAAAAATGGGGCTAGATTGTTTTGATGCACTTGGGGCATTGTATGTATTCCCATGCATTAAATCTACAGGAATGACTTCAGATGAATTTTGTGAGAAACTTCTTTTAGAAGAAAAAGTACTAGCTGTACCAGGAAGTGCATTTGGTGATTGTGGAGAAGGCTATATAAGAGCCTGTTATGCAGCTTCAATGGATGATATTATGGAAGCTATAAAAAGAATTGGAAGATTTGTTGAAAAGAATAAGAAATAAGAAAAATCAAAAGTTAGGATTTAATCACTAACTTTTGATTTTTTTCTTAATTAAATATTTATAACATAATATACATACCGATATTATAGAAATCAGACAAAGTATTAAAATTATATAAATCCATTTAGCATCTTTTATAAAATTAGAACGAGTTTCTAATGTTGATAGTTTAAAAGAAGATATATTATCTCTAAAAGTATAAGTAAGTGTACCAATTTCTTTCTCAGAAGAAAGATTAGCTATTGATAGATTTTTTAACGATATTTCAGGTTCAATAGAGTTGTTTTCTTCATTTGCAAAAAAAGAAATATCTTCATCTGCAATTATAGTTACTTGTTTATTTAGTGATGGACCAAAGAAGCCAAGTGGCTTAAAATCAATAGTTTCGGTTGATACAGTATCACCTTTTTTATAAGCTAAAGTTTTAGGAACTTTATAGCTATAATCAATAAGTGCTGTCATATCTTTAAATGAATCAGGTCTAGTAGGGCATCCTAATACAACTCCTAGTATATATCTATCATCCCTTTCATAAAAAGATAAAAGACATCTTTGAGCTTTATCAGTAAAACCAGTTTTACCACCTATGCAACCATTTTTTCCTAGATTATTATTTGTATTATCTATTATTATCGGTGTATCATTTGCAATATCTAAAGTGATATCTTTTTCTTTAGCTATAGTTTCTCTAATCCAATCAGATTTTAATGCTTCTATTCCAAGTTTTGAAAGGTCATAAGCACTTGTATAATGTTCATTTCCATACAATCTTTTATCATTATCAAGTCCACTTGGAGTATAGAAATTAGAGTTCTCCATTCCAATTTCTTTAGCTTTTTTATCCATAAGAAGGCTAAATTCATCAGTATTTCCAGCAATATTATCGGCTATAAGAGTTGCAATATCATTAGCAGAATAGATAAGGAGCGCATCCATTACTGTAGATGCAAGGATTTCATCACCTTCTACAACTTCAGCAGAAAAATCTACAAAAATAGATGATGAAGGTTGGTCAAGTGCATCTTTACTATAAAATAGTAAATCATCTTTCTTCTTATGTTCATCTAAAAGTAAAGCAGTTAAAAGTTTTGTTACTGATGCTGGTTGGACATTTTCATCAATATTTTTACTATAAATAATTTCTCCAGTTTTCATATCAATTGAAATTGCATTTTGAGCGGAAATACTAGGTGCTTCCATAGCATAAGTAATAATGGAATTATTAAATACTATGAGTATGAGACTTAAAATTGTAATTTTTAAAACATGTAAATAATTTATCATTTTAATATAAATCCTTTTTTTTATAATTTTTTTAAGTGTATCTATTAAAATATATGAAATTGATAATAATATATATTCATATATTTTTGTAGTTAGTAAAAATATGCTTTTTTTTGATAAAAAATAAAATAAGTAAGTAGAGGATAATCATAATATAATTGGGGAAATATAAATATAAAGTTAAATTGTTTTACAAGCTTTAAAAATTATGTCATAATTATGGAATGAAAAAATGATTTATATTAGATTAAAATTAAGACGTTAGTGGGGATGAAGTATGAAGATAGGATTTGATGATAAAAAATATTTAGAAGAGCAATCTAAGTATATCTTAGAAAGAGTTAATGATTATGATAAGTTATACCTTGAATTTGGAGGTAAACTTATGTTTGACCTTCATGCAAAGAGAGTATTACCAGGATTTGATGAAAATGCAAAAATAAAGCTTTTATACAAGCTAAGAGAAAAAGCAGAAATAATTATATGTGTTTTTGCAGGGGATATAGAAAGAAATAAAATAAGAGGAGACTTTGGAACAACTTATGATGTTGAAGTTTTAAGAATGATAGATGATTTTAGATCATATGACTTAGATGTAAATAGTGTTGTAATTACAAGATTTAGTGGTCAGCCAGCTACAACAGTATTTATAAATAAGCTTGAGAGAAGAGGAATAAAAGTTTATAAACATAGTTCAACAAAAGGGTATCCAACAGATGTTGATACAATAGTTAGTGAAGAGGGTTATGGAAAAAATCCTTATATTGAAACAAGTAAACCTATAGTTGTGGTTGCAGCTCCAGGTCCAGGAAGTGGAAAACTTGCTACATGTCTTAGCCAACTTTATCATGAGCAGCAAAAAGGTAATGTTGCAGGGTATTCAAAATTTGAAACATTCCCAGTTTGGAATGTACCTTTAAAACATCCATTAAACATTGCTTATGAAGCAGCAACAGCTGATTTAAAAGATGTTAATATGATAGATCCATTCCATTTAGAAGCATATAATGTTAAAGCTATAAATTATAATAGAGATGTTGAAACATTCCCAGTTTTAAAAAGAATTATAGAAAAAATAACTGGAAAAGAGTCAATCTTTAAATCTCCTACAGATATGGGAGTTAATAGACTTGGATTTGGAATTATTGATGATGAAGTTGTAAGAGAAGCATCAAAGCAGGAAATAATCAGAAGATACTTTAAGACAAGTTGTGAATATAAAAAAGGTTATGTTGATAAAGATACTTTAGAGAGAACAAAACTTATAATGGAAGAATTAAGTCTTAAAGAAGCTGATAGAAAAGTTATACCAGTAGCTAGAGATTATGCTGCTAAGGTAAAAGAAACAGCAGATAAAAAAGATAATATTACAATAGTTGCATTAGAACTTAATGATGAAACTATTTTAACAGGAAAAAGTTCAGAACTTATGGATGCTACAGCGGCTGCTGTTATAAATGCAATTAAGCATTTTGCTAATATTAATGATGAAATGCATTTAATATCTCCAGTAGTTTTAGAGCCAATCATAAATCTTAAGTCACAGACACTTGGATTTAAAAGACCTGCACTTAACTGTGAAGAAGTATTAATGGCACTTAGTATATGTGCAGCAACAAATCCAATGGCACAAGTTGCACTTGGAAAACTTCCAATGCTTAAAAATTCACAGGCTCACTCTACAACAATAATTGGAAATGGTGATGAGCAAACATATAGAAAGCTTGGAATTGATATTACATGTGATGCTGAGTATGCAACAAATAGTCTTTTAGGAAATTAATTTTAATTTAAACAAAAGAATAAATGGTAAAAGGGTGATAAGCTAATGAAAAAATACTTAGATTATTTAGAAAAAGATAATGTAAAAATTTTGATTTTTGGTTTGATTTTAGGTAGAATATTTGAGATGGTAGGTATAAGATTCTATATGGGTATTGGAGTTTTATGCTGTATATGGTTATTGTTAAATTTGAATTTAAGAGAAAAAAATTATTTCAATAGAGATGGTAAAATAAAATATAAAGATATATGTAAGTAAAAATAAGCTAGGAGTTATTCTCCTAGCTTATTTTTTATATTTAAACATTAAATGATAATATTATTCATAGAAATAGTATAAGAATACTTTGATATAAGTCTTGGTATAAGTAATTTTTGGAGGGCTTTTTTTGAAAACGGGAGAGGGAAATATTTTAATAGCATTTGAGAAAGCTATAGAATTTATAAGGAAATTAAGTGAGGAGGAAATTAAGACTTTAATAAATAATGAGAGTTATTTAGTGCTAATGCAAAAGTCTGAAAGTGTAGATAGAGATGGAGCAAATAGAGATAGTAGAACAAATGGAACAGGTAGAGCAGAAGAAACTTCATATAATCAGAGAAGATGTTTTACAAAGAAAAGCGAGTATCAATCAGATAAAGAGAAAAAAACAGATTCGCAGAAGGAAAAAAGAAGTAGTGAGTCATCATTTGAGAAAGTAGAAGAAATTAATGAATTTGATATTTATATAAGAGAACTTAGTAGGTTTAGAGATATAGATGAAGCAAGAAAATATTTGTTGAAAAATAAATTAACGGTAACTAAACTTAAAATATTAGCTAAAAAGTTATCAATACATGTAAAAAGTAAAGCTAAAAAGATAGAAATAATTGATACAATTGTTGATGGAACTGTTGGAAGCTTTTTAAAATTTGAGGCACTTAGAAATTATTAAATTTAATATTAAAGTAAAGCATTGATTAGTTAAATTTCTATAAAATTAGAAATTTTTAAATTGATGCTTTTTATTTATTATAAATAAAAATTTATAGAGTTTATTTTAATATTAATAATAAAAGGTGAACTTAATTAATAGTTACTTAAAAATATTGACTATTAATTTTTAAATATGTATTATTAAGATGCGAATGATAATTGATTTCAAATAAGAGATAAAGTTAGTTAGAGGATAAGAGGGGTTAGAAGTTATGAAAAAGAGATATTTAATACCGACATTTATAATATTATCAATAGTATCACTTTTCATAGGAGTACATGATATTAGTATAAAAGATATATTTCTTGGAGATTCAGAAAAAATTAGTGTTTTTTGGATAAGTAGAGTTCCAAGACTTATAAGTCTTATAGTTGCAGGAGTGGGACTTAGTATAAGTGGAGTTATAATGCAGCAGATAAGTAATAACAAGTTTATTTCTCCAACAACATCAGCTACTATAGATAGTGCTAAGTTTGGAGTACTTGTATCAATGATTTTATTTTCATCAGCAAGTTTAACACAAAAAATGATAGTAGCATTTATATTTGCACTTCTTGGAACATTTATATTTATGAAAATAATGAAGGTAGTAAAGTTTAAAAATATAATTTTTATTCCTCTTGTTGGGATAATGCTTGGAAATGTAATAGGAGCAATAACAGATTTTTTTGCTTATAGATTTGATCTTATGCAGAATATGAGCTCATTTATGCAAGGGAATTTCTCATCAGTTCTTAGAGGAAATTATGAAATGTTATATTTGACTATTCCACTAGTAATAATTGCATTTATATATGCTAATAAATTTACAATAATAGGAATGGGGGAAGATATTTCAAAAAATCTTGGTTTGAATTTTGAGAAAATTGCTAATATAGGAATGGTGATAGTTTCACTTATAACAGTTCTTGTGATAATAACTGTAGGTAGTATACCGTTTGTAGGACTTATTATACCAAATATAGTTTCTATTTTTATGGGGGACAACCTTAATAAGAGTATATGGAATGTTAGTTTATTTGGGGCAGTATTTTTACTTATATGCGATATAGCAAGTAGAGTTATAATTTTCCCATATGAAATTCCAATAAGTCTTACAGTAGGTGTAATAGGAAGTATAGTTTTCCTATATCTGATATATAGGAGGAATACAAATGAAGGATAAAAAGAAAATATACATATTAGCTGGACTTGTTTTTATAATGATAGGAGTATTTTTATTTGAAGGCTTAACACCTAAGAATTTTGACTATAATATATCAAAAAGAATTCCACGGGTTATAGCTATGGTAATAACAGCTAGTGCAATAGCATTTTCATCAGTAATATTTCAGACTATAACAAATAATAGAATTTTGACACCTAGCATACTAGGGATTGATTCACTTTATGGATTATCTCAAACAGCATTAGTTTTTGCATTTGGTTCAGGAAGTATATTTATAGCAAATCCAACACTTAATTTTGGATTGTCAGTAATACTTATGATGCTTAATAGCTTACTTTTATATAAATTTGTTTTTAAGAAAAGTGGAAATATATTTTTCCTACTACTTGTTGGAACAGTGCTTGGAACTTTATTTAAAAGTATGTCTACATTTATGCAAGTTTTAATAGATCCTAATGAATATGATGCACTTACAGCAAAAATTATGGCAAGTTTTGAAAGTGTTAATACAGATATATTACTTGTAGTTGTGATAATATGCCTTGTAATATTTGCATTTATTTATGATGATATAAAAAAATATGATGTTCTTTTACTTGGAAAAGAACAAGCTATAAATCTTGGGATAAATTATGAAAAGATGGCAAAAAAGACACTTTTAATAGTTTCAATACTTGTATCAGTTTCAATAGCACTTGTTGGACCTATAACATTTCTTGGATTATTAGTAGTTAATTTATCTTATCAGTTTATTAAAACATACGAACATAAGTATGTAATAGTTGCATCAATGCTTATAAGTATACTTGCAGTTATTACAGGTCAATTCTTTGTTGAGAGAATATTTAATTATAATAGTACAGTGAGTATAATAATAAACTTTATAGGTGGAGTTTACTTTATATATCTTTTATTAAAGGAGAGCAAATCATGATAGAAGCTAAAAATTTAACTAAAAAATATGGTAGTAAAAAAGTTGTAGATGATGTATCAATAAAAATTGAAAAAGGAAAACTTACATCTATGATAGGGCCAAATGGTGCAGGGAAAAGTACTGTGTTATCAATGATATCTAGGATAATGAAGATGGATGGTGGAGAAGTTATTATAGATGGTAAGAATTTAAATGATTGGGATGAAAAAGAATTATCAAAAACAATTTCTATATTAAAACAATCTAATAATATAAATGTTAGGCTTAAAATAAGAGAACTTGTTGAGTTTGGTAGATTTCCTTATTGTGATGGAAGACTTAAAGACGAGGATTATAAGTTTGTGAATGATGCGATAGAGTATATGCAGCTTGCTGATATAAAAGAAAGATATCTTGATGAACTATCAGGTGGACAAAGACAAAGAGCTTATATAGCAATGGTTATAGCTCAAAATACTGAGTATATTTTGCTTGATGAACCACTTAATAATTTAGATATGAAACATAGTGTTCAAATGATGAAAGTTTTAAAGAATCTTACAATAGAGCTTGGAAAAACTGTTGTTATAGTAATGCATGATATAAACTTTGCATCTTGCTACTCTGATAATATTATAGTGTTAAAGGATGGAAGGCTTGTAAGGGATGCTAGCACTGATAATATTATAAATAAAGACTTTTTAGAAGAAATATATGAAATTGATTTTAATATACAAAATATAGATAATCAGAAAATTTGTGTTTATTTTTAAAAATAGTGAAGCTCTTAGTGTTAAGAGCTTAAATTAAAAGCATTTAATGATAATAAAAATCATTATTAATTATAAAATAAAAAATAAAATTTAGGGGGAAAAAAATAATGAATAAAAAAGTAGGTATAATAGTAGGTTTAGTTGTAGCAGGGTTAATAGGTGGAGCATTTGTAATAAGCGGAGCAGGGAAGAATAATAAGGTACAAGAAGATGCAGAAAAAACAATAGTTGTAACAGATAGAAAAGGAGAGGTTACAGTTCCGGTTGATCCAGAGAAAGTTGTAGTTTTAGATTATAGTTCACTTGATACAATGCAAATACTTGGAGAAGAGGCAATAGCAGTTCCAAAATCAAGTCTTCCAGAGTATTTAGACAAGTATAAAGATGAAAAATACACAGACCTTGGGAATCTTAAAAAGTTTGATATGGAGAAAATCAATGAACTTGAGCCAGACCTTATTATAATAGAGGGTAGACAAGAAGATTCATATGATGAATTATCAGAGATAGCACCAACAATAATGCTTGGTAGAAATGGTGGGGACCACTTTGGTTCACTTAAAAATAATGTAGAAGTTTTAGGAAAGATTTTTGATAAAGAAGATGAAGCTACAAAAAAACTTGAGGAAATAAATAAAAGAACTGTGGCTATAAATGATAAAGCCTCAAAGCTTGATGGAAAAGCTTTAGTTACAATGGTGTATGATGGAGAAATTACAGCGTTTGGTAAAGAATCAAGATTTGGAATGATTCATAATGAATTTGGTTTTAAGCAAGCAGATGATAAAATAGATACAGAAAATCATGGACAAACAGTAACTTCAGAGTATTTACTAAGTAAAAATCCAGATTATTTATTTGTTATTGATAAAGGATTAATATCAAGTAGTGAGCAAAAAGCAGCAAGTGAAGTTGTAGAAAATGAACTAGTTCAAAAAACAGAGGCATATAAAAATGGAAAAATAACATACTTAGATACAAAAGCTTGGTACCTTGGTGGGCCAGGAATTAATGCTACTGAAAAGATATTAAGTGAGATAGAAGGTAGTTTAAATAAATAATTTTATAAAAACAACCAATCGTCAATAATTGACGATTGGTTGTTTTTTATTTTATATTTTAATTAAAGTTTAGTCCAAGAGCTATCACTACCAGGGATAGTGTTTGTCCACCAGTTAGCTTGATAAATAGTTCCATCATATGAAACTTTATCTCCGCCATTATAAGCTCTTCCAGGAACATGTGGAGTTGAACCATCAGGATTTGCATCTACAATAAGTTCAAAGGCATCACTCTTATCAGGGTAAGCACCTTGAGTCCACCATTTAGTTTTATATTGATTTCCTTTATAAGTTACAATATCTCCTGTGTTATAAACTTTGTTTATATCAAAGTCATCAGTTCCAGTTTCTACATCTTTAACTGTTACAACTCTTTTTTGAGTAGTTGTAGCATTAGCAGAATCAGTTACAGAATAAGTTAAAGTATATTCACCAGCTTTATCTGTATCAACAGTACCAGAAACTTTGATTTTAGATGTTAAGGTCCCATCTTCTTTATCTGTAGCAGTAATTCCTTTTAATGGATCAAAACTATCAGAAACATTAATTTCTAAATCTTTAATACCATGTAAAACAGGTTTATTATTTTCTACAGGTGGAGGAGTGATATCTTTATCTTTAACTGTTATAACTCTAGTTTTTGTTGTTTCAAGTCCTTTAGAGTCAGTTACAGAATAAGTTAGAGTATATTTACCAGCTTTATCGGTATCAACAGTACCAGAAACTTTAACTTTAGAAGTTAAATCACCATCTTCTTTGTCATTAGCTTTAACACTAGCAAGAGGATTGAAATTATCTCCGATAGTTATAGTTTTATTTGAAATCCCACTAAGAGTAGGAGCTTGGTTAACTTCAGGGCCTACAGTTTCATCACCAAAAATAACTTGCTTTGAAAGTACAGTACCTTTTTCATTCATTCTTTGCCCAATAGATACAGATGTTATATCTGATGTATCAGTTGGAGTTTCACCACTAGCATTTAAGAAGAATTTATAGCTTTGACCTGGTTCTATATTTTTACCTTCCCAAACACCTTTAATATCAACAACAGTTTGTCCATTTTCAGTAGTTACATTTCCAGCCATATGGTCACCAGCTGTAAGTGTTAAATCAGAATCGATATAAAGAATAGGAGTTTTAATTGTTTCTCCGCTTCTTTCAAGTTCTTTTAAAACAGAATCACTTTCTTCTAATTTTTCATTGTTTTTAATAATGACTTCATATCCACCACCAGCACCACCATTTGGATTTGGAAGAGGTTTGATTGAACATTCTATATCTAAATCAGCATAAACTATTTCATGGTCAGGGAGTTCAGCATTTCCAAATAAACCTTCCTTAGTAGCAATAGTAAGTTCATCTCTTACATTAGTACCAGTACTCTCTTTATCCTGCGATGCCATCCATCCAATCATTCCACCAAGGTCATTTGCATTTACATAATCAGTTTTCTCAGCAATTGAGCGTTTATCATCATAAGTGAAGAATTTTCCACTTTCTGCATCATAAAGGTAAGGAGCTTTTGCTGTATCATCCCAATACTCTTTAAGACCAGGGAATTTTGTTTTAAGGTCATCTAAAGCTTTATAAGACCAAACACCACTAGCTCTACCACCTTCTCCAACTTTCATAGGAGCTTCATTTACAGCACCACGAGATGGAGTTTGATCAGCATCTTTATTTGTAAGAGCAGCATCACCAAATAATCCAGGAAGTGATGAGTCAGGACCTTCTGAAACTTGATCCCATCCTCTTGTATAGTAGGCAGCACCAACAACGATTTTTTCAGGCTCAGCACCTTGATCTATGAAATATTGAACACTTTCATCAACAGAAAGTCCAGCACCAGCAGTTGGATCTAGAGGGTTAGTATAAAGTCCAGTTTGATGTCCACTATACGGATCCCATGCTCCTCTCATATCGTAAGTCATAATATTAGCAAAATCTACAACATCAAAAAGTCTATCAACATCTATACCTAAATCAACCTTAGCTTTAGGAGCAGGAAGTGCAACACTTATTTCATAAGTTTTTCCAAGTTCAGCTCCTTTTTTATCTAAATCAACTCTAAGTTCTTCAAGGAAAATTATATAGTTTTCTTTATCAGCAGGAGTAGCTTTAGTTGTTCCTTCATCTTGGATATTATCAACTTTATCAGGTTGTCTAACATCACCTGGATATTCCCAATCAAGGTCAACAAAATCCATATTTGCATATTCAACATATTTAACTAAGTTATCTACAAGCTTAGCTCTTTTTATAGGGTCAGCAGTAACTTCTGAAAAATCTCCAGATTTAGACCAACCACCAACAGATATACCAAGTTTCATATTAGGATTTTTAGCTCTAAGTTCTTGGAAGGCGCTTATGATTCCGGCATTAGGGCCACCCCATTGAACGCCTTCTTCTCCTACAGGTGCACCAACTGCTGCATCTTTATCTGTAAATTTTAAATTACCATTTGAATCAAAGTCTAAGAAAGCAAAGTTTAAGTGTGTTAAATGCTCTGCTGGGATATCTTTTGGATAGAAATTACCTTGCCCACCCCAAATAGACCAGTCACCATAGTACATAACGTTACGTTTAGTTGAAGTAGTTTCTTTTTCTACAGCGATAACCTCACGTGCAGGCAAGTTAGAAATTAAGCCGCCAGTTAAAATAGCTGATAAAGCTAAAAGTGAAACAGATTTTTTTAGATGTTTTTGAAATGCTTTTTTTGCCAAAATATACAACTCCTTTTTAGTAAATATTTACATTAAGCATACATCAAAGGTTAATGGTTTACAATAGGAAATATGTAAATAATTAACATAAATTTTATTATAATAAATTATTAAATTAAATATTAGTTTAGTGATAAAAATAATATGTAAAAATATGAAAAAAATACATATTATTAATAAAAGTTTAATTTGATTAAGGTATTATCAAAGATATATAATTATATTGTTAAAATATAGAATTATTTGTTGGAAAAATCTATAATTTAATATTTTAGCAAAAACAAAATAGGGGGGACTTTTAAATGTCAAACAAAAAACAAGCTACAGATCTAGGGAAAGGTAAAATTAGTAAATTGCTTTTACAGTTAGCCTTACCGGCAATTATTGCTCAGATAGTAAATGTTCTTTATAACATAGTTGATAGAGTATTTATCGGAAGAATTCCAGAGGTTGGAGCTCAAGCGATGGCAGGAGTTGGTGTTGCTTTCCCAATTATCATCATTGTATCAGCATTTAGTGCTTTAATAGGTGGAGGTGGAGCACCACTTGTAGCTATTAAAATGGGACAGAAGGATAAAGAAGGGGCTGAAAAAATACTAAGTAACAGTTTTACATCTCTTATAGTAATTGGTGTTATTTTAACAGTTGGATTCTTAATATTTAAAAGACCAATACTTATGGCATTTGGAGCGAGTCCAGCAACTATTGATTATGCGCTTCAATATTTAACAATTTACTTATTCGGTACAATATTTGTACAAATTGCTTTAGGACTTAATCCATTTATCAATGCACAAGGTTTTGCAAAGATAAGTATGATGTCAGTTATGCTTGGAGCAGTTATAAACATAATTCTTGATCCAATATTTATATTTACATTCAACATGGGTGTAAGAGGAGCAGCACTTGCAACTCTTATTGGACAAATGGCTTCAGCTATATGGGTACTTAAGTTTATACTTAAAGATAGTCCATTAAAGCTTAGAAAAGAATTCTTAATACCAGAAGCTAAGGTTATCTTAGGTGTTATGGCACTTGGAATCGCTCCATTTATCATGCAAACAACTGAGAGTTTAGTTATAGTTAGTATGAATAATCAACTTGGAAAGTTTGGAGAGTTAATGGGACCAGGTGGTGGTGATTTAGCTATCGGTTCAATGACTATCATGAGTAGTATAATGCAAATTATATTATTACCACTTATAGGAATAAGTCAAGGTGCTCAACCTATTATTAGTTACAACTATGGAGCTAAGCAATATGGTAGAGTTAAAGCTACATTCAAGTTATTATTAACTTGTTGTATGGGATATACAACACTTATGTGGGCAGGTCTTATGGCAATGCCAACAGTATTTGTTAAACTATTTAATGATAGCCCAGAGCTTATTCAGATTACATCATGGAGTATTAAATTATTCTTTGCTGGTATCTTTGTACTTGGAGCACAGGTTGCATGTCAACAAACATTCCTTGCACTTGGTCAAGCTAAGATGTCATTAATGCTTGCATTACTTAGAAAAGTATTCTTATTAACACCGCTTATATTTATACTTCCAAGCATAATGAAACAAGATCAACTTATGGCTACTTACTTAGCCGAATCAGTTGCAGATGTCTTGGCAGCTACAACTACGATAACATGTTTCATTATATTCTACAAAAAGACTCTTTCAAAGATAGAGGATTTAGAAGAAGCAGATGAAAAAGCAAGTGTTTAATTAAGTAATAATAAATATGAAAGCACCTAGCATGCTAGGTGCTTTTTGTTATAATATAACAATATAAAATTTTAAAGTAAAAGGGGAAAGAAGATATGAAGAGAGTTTTTGAGGTATGTACAGGTTCATATAATGATGCAGTTTTAGCAGATATAAAAGGTGCTGATAGAATTGAACTGTGTGATAATTTACTTGAAGATGGAACAACACCAAGTTATGGGACTATAAAAAGAACAATTTTAGATGTTAAAGCTGATATTATGATTATTATAAGACCTAGAGGTGGAGAATTTGAATTTTCAAAAGAAGAAGAGCTTATAATGATAGAAGATATTAAAATTGCTAAAGAACTTAATGCATATGGAGTTGTAATTGGAGCTTTAAAAGATAAAGAAATAGATTATGAAATGGTTAAAATTCTAGTAAATGTAGCAAAACCAATGAGTACAACATTCCATATGGCATTTGATGAAATTGAAGATAAGAAGAAAGCAATAGATTTCCTTGTAGAAATAGGTGTTGATAGAATACTTACAAAAGGTGGGAATACCAATGCATATGATGCTATGGAATCATTAAAAGAATTAAATGATTATGCAGATGGTAGAATCTCTATAATGCCAGGAAAGAGTGTTACTACAGAGAATAGAGATGAAATACTAATGAAAACTGGAACTTTTGAAATTCATGGAAGCAAAGTAATATAAAAAGAGCCTACCGAAGCTTTGTGCTTGGGTAGGCTTAAATTTTATTAATACGTAGATAACTTAAAATTCAAAAAAAATATAATAGCAAATAATAAGTTCTATGATTAAAATAGCTGGTATTCCTATATAAAATTTAGGATGCTTTGTTTTATGTCTAAAGATATGCATACCTAAATAACTACCAATACTACCACCAATAAGTGCAATTCCAATAAGAGTTTTTTCCTGTACTCTCCATTGGTGTTTAATAGCTTTTACCTTATCAACATACATAATGATAAATCCTATTATATTTATTACTATAAGATAAAGAGAAACAAGGTCTTTCAATGTTAAAATCCTCCTTAGGTGTTTATAAATTTATAATATATAGATAATATTATAACACACAAATAAAATGTAAATTTAATGGATAATATCAATAAAATAACAAAAAGTTAATATTATGTTTGTGTGTTCATGATAATATGATATAAAAGATAGGGGTATAGGAGTATATATAATATGAAAGAAAATTATTTTAATAAAATAAAGGGAATTACAACTTATGAAAAAATAAAAAGTTTTGCAGATGATGAGCAGTTAGAGATGATAGAAAAACAATATAAGCAAGGACGGTTATATTTTTATGGTGTTGATGATGTGAAGAAAATTGATAAAGAAAAAAATATAGTTGTTTTCTTAGAAAATAGGTGTACTGATGCAGCTACATTAATGCCATTTTTAGATAAGATAGCATATATTAATAACAATATAAAATTACATTTTTGTAGTGCAAATGAAAATGAAGAACTTCTAGTAGAAACTTTTGGTGAAAAAAAAATACCTACTGTAGTAGCTTTAAATAGTGAAATGGAAGTTAGTGGAGTATATAGAGAGTTTCCTATAAAGGTTAAAAAGTTGATAGAAAGAAACCCAGAGAAAAAAGAAATGATAGTCAAGGGTGAATTTAGAAAAGGTAAGTATAACTTAGATATACAAAAGGATATCATAGAGTTATTACTTACAGTTTAAATTATTTATAGTATTTTATTTAGTAAAATATATGTGAATTGCATATTTGTTTTTATGAATATGATCAACTTTATCTAGATGAGCATCTAATGAGAGATTTGATATATCTTTATATAAAACAAGTTTTTTATTTAAATAGGTAAGTCTATAATCATCTAAAAGTTGCTGCTGATTTTCATCAGTAGCTTTTTTAATTTCTTCAAAACTACATTTAAAGTAATCTATATTTTGTTCTTTAAGATATTTTTTTATAAGTTGTTCACCATCTTCAGAGTTATAAAAGCTACATATTATATTTTTATTAGCATCCCTTACTAGGATATTGTTGCAAACACCAAATAGGAAAGCAAATCCTTCATTTATAAGAGGGATATTACTTTTGAATTTTTTGAAACCAGACATTTTACCACCTCGAAAAATATTTTATTTTAATAAAATTATACAACTCAATTGAAAAAATGCAAAAGTTTTAGTAAATATATAGTAAAAAGTGAAAATCATCTGTTTTTAAGGAGATATTAATTAAATATACTTTTTATTTTGTCGAATTATAGATATAATGATATAGAGATTTAGTACAAGGAGGGGAATTTTTTATGAATACAAATTTAATTGAAAATAGTGAATTAAAAAAATACTTAGAAAGTTATAAAAGATTTTTCTTTCGTAAACAATTAGATAATGCTAAAAGTATACTTATTTTAGATAAGAAGTGTGAAAGTTTAGGGTTAGATAAAGAAGAGGTCAAGCAAGCAGAGGTTTCATTACATAAAAATCTTTTAGAAGCTATAGATTTTATAAGTACAATAATGGACTTAAATAAATCTTTAGATATTTCAGAAGATGCTATTGAAATAGAAGAATATTGCAAGGACCTAGGGTTCACGAAAGATGAAATGGATTTATGCATAGATTTTGCTAGAAATAGTAGCAAAGAGGATGTAGAAAATTATAAGGCTAAGATTATAGAAGATAAAGTTGAAAA
>NZ_CAMQRY010000010.1 GCF_947036855.1 uncultured Clostridium sp. | reverse complement strand
AAGTTTTGCTACAAATTCTGAACCATCACGAAGCTTTATAACTATACTAGTTTTATCTTCTGATAAAGAAATAATTTTTGCATCAAATTTTTGACCTTTTTTAAAATCAAAACTATCCGAAATTCTTTTTGATTCTTTAATCCTTGGTAATGGTGTTGCTACAATATTTATAATATCTTTCATATTTAAAATCTCCCTACAAAAATTAAAATCTAGAGATATTATCGTAATATCTCTAGAAAACTTATATTGTTTATTTATTAAGATTGCTTAAAAATTTTCTTATTTCACGCTCACAATTTGTTAATTTGAACTTTTGAGCACTTCCATCACTACTTATTATATTTCCATTGCAGCTATTTAACTCTTTTATAAACTCATAAGCTAAATATAATATAAACCCTACTGCAATTGCAGCCATCCCTATAAATCCACCATCCATACTTCCTCTAAACAAAAATATTATAATTGTTAATATACAATATCCATATGCAAATTTATCAAAACTACTCATACTAAGCTTATATCTTCTATTATCTATATCTATCATTTTAATATCTTTATCTGTAAAAATAAGTTCCTCAAGTTCTCCTAAGTTTCTATAACTTACAAAAACATTACACTCTTCATCATCAGTTCTAACTATTATAAGCCTTTTATTTGTTACATATAAAAAACCTTTATTACTCATATTATCATATTCTAAAATTTCAAGACCGCTTATCATGTCTATATCTTCTAAACTATCAACCTTCACAATTTTCTTAACTATTTCATTTTCTAAAAACTTTATATTATCTTCAATCATAGAAATAATACCTCCAAATTTTAATACTATAAATATCCCTATACTTTATGTATAGTAAAACTTCTATACTTTGCTACTTGAAAAATAAGCTTAAATATTAAGTATTTATTACACTTTCAAAAAACACGAACACTTGTAATTGTACTGAAAACACATGTATTTCTCCACAAAAAAAGAGCCTTAAAATAGAATTCCATCTATCTTAAGGCTCTTTAATCTATTTAAATTCTACTTAATTACTATCTTATAGAATTTTTTCTTTCCTCTTTTAACAAGTATCATATCATCTTTAAAATCTGATTCTTCGATAACTTTTTTATCATCAACAAGTTTCTCATCATTTACAGATACTCCACCTTGTTGTATAAGTCTTCTTCCTTCACCTTTTGACTTAAATACTCCATTTTCAGCAAGAACACCTAAAAGTTCTGCTCCTATTTCTTCTTTTGAAATTTCAATAGTAGGAACATTATCCATATTTTGCCCTGCTCCAAATACGCTTTCAGCAGCTTCCATAGCTTTTCTAGCCTCTTCTTCACCATGTATAAGTTTTGTTACTTCAAAACCTAACACTTTTTTAGCCTCATTTATAGCTGAACCTTCTAAAGCACAAAGTCTTCTAACTTCATCCATTTCTACGAATGTAAGAAGTTTTAAACACTTTTCAACATCTACATCAGCAACATTTCTCCAGTATTGGTAGAAATCATATGGACTAGTTTTAGCTGCATCAAGCCATAAAGCTCCACCAACTGTTTTACCCATTTTTTGTCCTTCTGAGTTTGTTAAAAGTGTACATGTCATAGCATAAGCACTCTTTTGAGATTTCTTTCTTACAAGGTCAACCCCTGCAATCATATTTGACCACTGATCATCTCCACCAAGTTCAAGCTTACAATCATAAACTCTATTAAGTTCATAGAAGTCAAAACCTTGCATTAACATATAGTTAAACTCAAGGAAAGATAATCCTGTTTCCATTCTTTGCTTAAAGCACTCAGCACCAAGCATTCTATTAACAGAGAAATGAACTCCAATATTTCTTATAAAATCAACATAGTTCTGCTTTAATAACCAATCTGCATTATTTACAAGTAAAGCTTTATCATCGCTAAAATCAATAAACTTTTCCATTTGCTTTTTAATAGAATCAACATTATGCTGAATAGTTTCCTCAGTCATCATAGTTCTCATATCAGTTTTACCACTTGGGTCACCAATCATAGCAGTACCACCACCAATTAAGGCTATAGGTCTATGCCCTGCTTTTTGCATATGTGACATAAACATCATTGCTATAAAATGTCCTACATGTAAACTATCTGCTGTTGGGTCAAACCCTATGTAGAAAGTTACTTTTTCCTTTTCTAAAAGTTCTCTTGTTTCATCTTCATGTGTAAATTGTTTTATGTATCCACGCTCTTTAAGAGTATCTAAAACATTTGTCATTTCACTTCCTGCTACTTAAAATATAGACAAAAGTGTCTATATCAAGAAAATTACTGTTTCTCAGTCCCTCATTTCGTATATACTACTCTGATTTGATATAGAACTCCACAGTCTTTAAATCCGAACTAGCCATCCGTATATAAGTAGCTTTCCCCTTTCTTTATTTTGTTATTCATTTGGCTAGGGCTATTACACACTTTCTCGATTTAAAAGTATGTTTAGGTACTTTTATACCTATTTGTCTATAATTCTAAGAACTACTAAAAGCTCCTCAAAATCTATATATTAATTAAAAAATCAAAATAAAACCTATTCTAATTCGCTTTAATCCTAGAATATATAATATCTATTTAGTATATAACTTATTACATTATTTCACAAGAATATTTCTAAAATATAACTAATCAAAACACTCTATCCCTCAGACTTTAACAGATATTTTTTATTATAAATATTCAAAAAAAAGATTATACTAGATATCTCTGATACCTTAGTATAATCTAAAAATTCATAAGTTATGCTGAAATATATTCTTTTGCTTTATCAGGAACAATTTTCCCATCATCATGCGCATTTATATATACGTTTACATTATGCTTTTTAGAAAGCTTATTTAAATCATCTAAATAATATGCTAAAAGCTCTGTATCAAAATCTTTTACTATCTTTGAGAAATTATCAATATATAAATTCTCTATATCATAATCATTAGATAATATCCCACAAATAAAAGCTAAAAACTCTGTATATGATTTAACATCATACTCCTTCATTGAAACAAATCTTATTGCTTTATCAATACTAAAAATTCTCTTTTCATTATCATCTATATAAACTGAATGTCCATTTATTACTTCACTCTCAGAATTAGCTAGGTTCATAAGCTCTTTGCTCTTGCCACTACCTCTCTTGTTAAAAAATAATTTTATCATATATTAAAACACCCCTTCAATATTTTTTAAAGCTCCTATTCCTGGAAAAATAACCTTAACAGTCATATCTATTTCTGAATCTTCAACCCTTATATGACCTAATGACTTTAACATCTTATTCATTCTTTTAAATCCTTGACCATTTCTTGTAAATCTACCATCTCTATCTAGTGTTATCAGTTTTTCATATATCCACATATTTCTTTTAGAATAATTCATAATATAATTTGAACTACTTTCTATAAATCTACCTGGATTTTTAACTATTATTTCTTCTTCTCCAATTATCACCTCTATACAATTGCTTAAAGTATAATCTCTATATAAAACTGCATTTTTTATAGCCTCAACAATAGCTTGATATGGATATTCTATTGGTAAAATTGCCTTTATATGCTCACTAGCCTCATCTATAATGCTTAGCAAATCTCCCTGAACAATTATTTCTTCCATTGCTCTATCTTTACCCATAATTTTTATCATATTATAAGGAATCATTAAGCTATTAACCTTTGAAAAAACTAAAAGACTCCCAAGTGTGCATCTTTTTTCACCATCAGCCCTATCTATTTTTATAATATTACTGCTACTCAAAAGAAAATCTCTATTATTTTCATCTATAATAATTCCTCTAAAACTAAAATAAGAATTAATCAAAATCTCATCTAAAAGTTTTTCATTAGCATTGACAATCGGGCAAGTTTCTACATTTAAATCAAGTTTATCCTGAAAAACATTTAAAAGTTCACCCTTTCTCATCACATCAGTTATAGATCCTCTTCTTATATAAAAAGCTCCTGTTTCTCTAACCTGATATGGTTTTTGTTCTCCATCAAAAATAGTTATAACTAAAATATTTTTTCTATTTATTTGAAAAGTTTCAACTGATATAGGTATAGGTGGGTCACACCTTGAAGTTATGATTTGCTGTATCCTTTCCTCATTTAATTTTTCTATAGCTGTTCCTATAACTTGCTTACTCTTATCTCTTATGCCTATAACTAAATATGCCCTACCACCACTTGAATTAGCTAAAGCACATACGTCTTTTACAAATTCTTTCTTATCTGATGATGTTTTTAAATGTAAAACTTCCTTAAAATCAAGTTTACCACCTTCATCTTGCCTTAATAATTTAAGCAACTTTTTTCTATCCATTCAATCTCCTTAAGTCATTAAAAAGTTTTTCTCTATAAATTAATTATATTCCTTACAATTACTGTTTTATACTTAAAAATGTAAAAAAGCTTTGCAAAATATATAAATTTTGCAAAGCTTTTAACTTTAATATTCAACTTTATTTTTTCCTGTCCTTTTTGCTACATAAAGACATTCATCTGCTTTCTTTATTATGCTATCAGTTTTTATACTATTACCATCTGAAAAAGCAATACCAAAACTTACAGTAACTCTACAATTAACTTCCTGTGTTCCAAAAAGAGTATCTTCTATTTCTTTTCTCATAGAATCTACTTGCTTAATTATTTCCTCATGATCTCTAGAGCCATCTAAAAACATTATTATCTCTTCTCCACCATAGCGTGCAATAATATCATTCTTCCTTAAATGATCACACATTACCCTAGTTACTGTCTTTAAAACTAAATCTCCAAACTGATGTCCATAAGTATCATTAACCTTTTTAAAATTATCAATATCAGACATTACAATTGCATAGTCAACTTCATCACTATTCTTTATCTGTATATCTATAAGTTCATAGAAATATTTTCTATTACATATGTTAAGTAAAGAATCTGTCTGTGCTGCCTCTTGAATTTTTTTATAAAGAACACTATTTTCTATTGCAATAGCAACCTGATGAGCTATGTATTTTATAAAATTAACAGTATCAACTTCAAAAAATCTATAAAACTCATGTTCAACAATTATATATCCTATTATTCGCTCTTTTATATAAATAGGAACTCCTATTATTGACTTTATCTTATTACCACTACCATATTCCCTAAAAACTCCATCTTTATCATTTCTTAAAAAGGATTCCCCCTTATTGCTTTCTAAAAGTGCATAATGTATTTTTGTATTTTCTAAATCTCCTGCATTCGTTATCTTTGGTATAAGAACACCATTTTCAATCAAATGTATTGTAGATTGTGTAACACCAAGTACTCCTATTATCATATCATTTATCATAGCAAGTAAATTTGAGTCTGAAACATTTGAATTTATATACTTACTAACCTCAACTATATTCACAAATATTGATAACTTTCTCTCAAGCTCTTCATTTGATTGTGTCATTCTCTCTATCTTAGTTTCAGAAAAACCTTTATATCTTTTAAACTCTTTATTTAACTCATTGTAAAGAACTTCGTAATTTTTCATAATTCCCCCAATTTTAATTTGTATTATTAATCCATTTTATAACTTTTTTGGATTAATATCAATATATATCTAGCATTTAAAATATTTTTCAAAGAAAATATCTACTGCTTATATATTTTTTTATTTTTCCTAACCAAAATAGTTTTATTCTAATTTCAAATAAATCCATTTAATATCTAAATCAATAAACCAATATAATACTTATATAAGTTTATATGTAATAATCTATTCACATATATGTAGAAAATTCTTGCTATTTGTGTTATATTTATCTGTATATTAATACTGATAGAAAAGGGATGATGATAATATGTCAAACACACCAATAGCGTCAAATTTTATAAGAAATATAATACTTGATGATTTAAAAACTGGAAAACATAATGAGATAATAACTCGTTTCCCACCTGAGCCAAATGGATACCTACATATAGGACACGCAAAATCAATTTGTCTTAATTTTGAACTTGGGAAAGAATTTAATGGAAAAACAAACTTAAGATTTGATGATACAAATCCAACAAAAGAAGATGTTGAATATGTTGACTCAATCAAAAATGATGTTGAGTGGCTTGGATACAAATGGAGTGATTTATTCTTTGCATCAAACTACTTTGATGAAATGTATAAAAGAGCTATTCTTCTAATAAATAAAGGTCTTGCTTATGTATGTGACCTAAATGCTGAAGAAATGAGAGAATATAGAGGAAGTTTAACAGAACCTGGTAAAGAAAGTCCTCACAGAAATAGAACTATAGAAGAAAACCTTGATTTATTTGAAAAAATGAAAAATGGTGATTTTAAAGATGGTGAAAAAGTTTTAAGAGCTAAAATAGATATGGCTTCTCCAAATATTAACTTTAGAGACCCTATCATATATAGAATTGCTCATGCAACTCATCACAATACTGGAGATGCTTGGTGTATATACCCAATGTATGACTTTGCTCACCCAATTGAAGATGCTATTGAAGGAATAACTCATTCAATATGTACTCTTGAATTTGAAGATCATAGACCTTTATATGACTGGTTCATAAAAGAATGTGAAATGGAGCATACTCCAAGACAAATAGAATTTGCAAGACTTAATATAACTAATACTGTTATGAGTAAAAGAAAATTAAAACAACTTGTAGATAATAACTTAGTAGATGGTTGGGATGACCCAAGAATGCCTACAATTGCAGGACTTAGAAGAAGAGGATTCACACCAGAATCAATCAGAAACTTCTGTAAAGAAATAGGAGTATCAAGAGCTGCAGGTACAACTGTAGATTCACAAATGTTAGATTACTTCATAAGAGAAGACCTTGATTCTAAAGTTTTAAGAACTATGGCTATAGTTAACCCTATAAAAGTAATAATCACAAACTACCCAGAAGGTCAAAGTGAAGAATTACCAATGGTTAACAATCCTAAAAACCACTACTACGGAAAAAGAATGGTAACTTTCTCAAGAGAGTTATATATAGAAGCTGATGATTTTATGGAAGTTCCAGTTAAAAAATACTTTAGAATGTTCCCAGGAAATGAAGTTAGACTTTCAGGTGCTTACTTTGTTAAATGTAATGAAGTTATAAAAAATGAAGATGGTTCAATAAAAGAACTTCATTGTACTTATGACCCTGAAACTAAAAGTAATACAGGATTCACTGGAAGAAAAGTTAAAGGAACTATCCACTGGGTAGATGCTAATAATTGTAAAAATGCTGAATTTAGATTATATGAGCCACTTATAATTGACTCAGAAGAAAATGAAAGTTCAGACTTCCTTGATAATATAAATAAAGATTCACTTATCATAAGAAATGGATTTGTTGAATTATCAGCAAGAACACTTTCTAAAGAAGATAAGGTTCAACTTGTTCGAAATGGATTCTTCTGTGTTGATTCTAAAGATACTACTGATGAAAATATAGTATTTAACAGAATTGTAGCACTTAAAAGTTCATTCAAACCAGGTAAATAAAAAATAAGGTATCCATAAAGGATACCTTATTTTTTTTCTTCTAATTTATATTTTGTTATTAAAGGTCTAACCATAACATTAACTGCAAATGCCCATCCAAAAATAATTATAGCCCTCATCCAAATATTCCCCACATTATTCATTACAAAAAAACTTGGGAAAATAACAAGTAGCATCACTACTATTTTAGATATTCCACTTTCAACTAAATTTTTTCTACAATTTGGACATTTTATTATTTCTGTATTTTTTGCTTTATTTAAATCTTTCATAGTAAACTGTATATTGCAATTCGGACATCTTTTACCCATAAATTATGCAACTCCTTCTCATATCAAGTAATCTAACCCTCTATAATAACTTTACTTTAACTAAAAATATTTAACCATATATATTATGTAAAATATTTGTATATAAAAAAATATGCCACAGATATTCTGTGACATACTGCTATCTTATCCTATTGCATCTAATAAAGGCATGATTTTTTCAAGTCTTCTAAGTCCAAAATCAGCTGGTTTAACTGATAAGTAATCAACATTGATTGTATCAAGTTCTGCTTTAATTTTATTCTCTGAAATCATAACCTCTGGTGATATTACAACTACATCAATATTTTTTGTTTTAACAACATCTAAATATTCTGCTTCTTTATAGAAAAACCACTCTACTGATAAATTGTTTTTTGTTGTATATTCCTTAGCTGCATTTTCAAATGCTTTTGATTGAGGTAATCCCTTACTTACTACTAAATATTTTTTCATTTTTAAATCCCCCTACTATTTATTTTAAAATATAATATAACTACTTTAATATACTAGTCACATCTATTTAAATATTCCTATTAATCTCATAATATTATTTTTAGCAATTTTTATGCCAACAAGCATAAACACTTGTATATACAACATTCTTTACTTTACTATACAACTTTTCATTATTTGTATACCCCATCTGTATATCTATTATTTTTTTTATTTTCTCTTTATTCATCTATTTACTATACATATTTCCAGTATTTATAAAATATTAATAATTTAAACGACTTTAGTTTAAATTTTATTAAAAATATATTAAAGTGTTTAATTCTAAAATTCAACTTTTATACACACTTACTTTAGATTTTAAACACATTTTTTATTTACTATCTTATTATAGACATTTTTTACTATATTTAACATAGTAAAAGAAATTGAGATACCTAGAAATTTTATTAATGTAAAAGGAGTGATTTAATGAAGCGTTATACTAATAAAGAACTTATTTTGAATTACATAGAGGATAACTCTAATCCACAAGTAAATAATCCAAATTTACCTATTGGATGTGAAACTAATGATATTGCAGAAAAACTTAACATAAAAAGAGCTAACGTTAGTAAAATATTAAATGAATTATATTCTGAAGGAAAGGTTCTAAAAATCAAAGGAAAACCTGTACTTTATAAAATAAATCCTAATACTACAAAACATAAACCTTCTTTTATCATAAATATAGATAACATAATAGGTGGTAATAAAAGTTTAAAAAATTGTGTACAACAAGCAAAAGCTGCTATGCTTTATCCTCCTCATGGTCTTAATACTCTTTTACTTGGAGAAACTGGTGTTGGAAAAACAATGTTTGCAGAACTTATGCATAGATTTGCTATAGAAAGTAGTATCTATGCTCCTGAAGCTCCTTTTATATCATTTAACTGTGCTGATTATGCAAATAACCCTCAACTTCTTTTAGCTAGATTATTTGGATGTAAAAAAGGTGCATATACAGGTGCAGATAAAGACCAAATAGGGTTTGTTGAAAGAGCAAATAAAGGTATTTTATTCCTTGATGAAGTTCATAGACTTCCACCTGAGGGTCAAGAAATGTTATTCTACCTTATGGATAAAGGAGAATTCACACCACTTGGTGAAAGTGAAATCGTTAAAAAAAGTGAAGTTTTAGTAATTTGTGCAACAACAGAAAATGCTAATGCTACACTTCTTCAAACTTTTAGACGAAGAATGCCAATGAATATTACACTTCCATCACTAAGAGATAGAACATATACTGAGCGTTTAGATCTTATATGTGAATTTCTTCGAATAGAATCAACTAGAATTGGAAAAGAAATAATAGTTTCACCAAACAGCCTTAGATGCTTACTATTATATAATTGTGATGCTAATATCGGTCAACTTAAAAGTGATATACAACTCGGCTGTGCTAATGCATTTTTAAAATGTATTTCAAAAGGTGAAAAATTTATAAAACTTACAAATACAGATTTTGCACCACATGTAAAACAAGGTCTTATACTATATAAAAATCATATGGATGAAATTGATAAAATTGTTCAACTTGATAAACAAATTTCTTTTAAATCTAATGGTTCGGAAGAAGTTTTAGAAGTTATTAAAGGTGATTTGCCTGATAATTTTTATGAAACTATTGCTGGAAAAATTGAAGATTATAAAAAAAAGGGGATAGATGAAGATGATATAAATATAGTTCTTAGTAATGAAATTAATAGTTACTTTAAAAGACTTGTTTCAAATTTTGATAAAGATATTAATAAAGAAGAAATTGCTAAACTGGTTTCTCCAAATATTGTAGAACTTGTTGAGGTATTTATAAAATCAGCAGTAACTAACCTTGGTAGAGTTTTTCCAAGTAAAACTTTTTATGGTTTGTGCCTTCATATTGATTCAACAATAAAAAGAATAAATTCTGGTAAAGATATTATAAATCCTACTCTGCAATCAATAATGCAAGAACATAGAGAAGAGTATGCTTTATCTTTAACTTTTGCTAGTAAAATAGAACGAGAATTTGCAATTAAACTTCCACTTGATGAAGTTGGCTTTATAGCTTTATTTTTAACACTTGGAAAAAACCCATCACTTGATGAGATAAGTCATCCTATAGTAGTAGTTGCAATGCATGGACAATCAACTGCAACTTCTATGGTTGATGTTGCAAAAAAATTAATCAATGCTCATAATATATACTCTTACAATATGAGTCTTGAAACAAGTGCAACAACTGCCTATCAAGAGCTTAAAGATTTAATAATTGAAAATCATAGAGGTGCTGGTGTTTTACTTCTTGTAGATATGGGTTCTCTTAAAATGTTTGCATCACTTATAGAGGAAGAAACTCGAATTCCTATAAAAGTTATTGAAATGTCTTCTACTCTTACAGTTCTTGAATGTGCAAGGAAATCTATAATTGATAAAGATATGGAGAATATTTGGTATTCAGTTCAAGAAAGCCATATTAATTATTTAGATGCTAATATCAATACATTAAAAGATAATTTTAAAGTTAAAGAGGAAAATATTATAGTAACTACTTGTTCAACTGGTGAAGGTAGTGCTGTAATACTCAAGGAAATGCTACTTAAAAAAATAGATACTAAAAAACATAAGATTCAAATAATACCACTTAATATAGATAATGTTCAACAATTTTATTCAACAGTAAACTCACTTGGTAATAAACAAAATATCATAGCTATAGTTGGAACTTTTAATCCCGAAATATTTGGTGTACCTTTTATTTCAATATCTGAAGTATTTAAAGATACTAATTTAACTGGGCTAAAAAATATTATAAATGATAAATGTATAGATGCCTTTACAACAATGATTAATGCACAAAAAGAAAAAATTAATCATCTGCTTGATGAAAATATCTATGAAAGCTTTATACTTGATTTATTCGAACTAATATCTGATACCTTAAAAGTCGATATTAATGAAAATACTGCTATAGGTTTAATCCTTCATTTAACATGTGCTCTTGAAAGATTGCATGTTAGTGCAGATTCTTCTCTTAGTTGCGGAGTTAAAGAACTTATTTTAGATTCATTTAAAACAGAATATGAAATATTAGAAAATTTCTTTAATTCATATGAGAAACAACTGAAAATTAAATTTACAGTTGATGAAATATGTTTTGTTCTGCGAACTATAAAAGAACTTTAAATTTTATACTAATTTTATTACAGCCAAAAACAAATTTGTTTTTGGCTTATTTTTTTGTGTATATTCTAAAATTTAAGCCCTTTCTGTAAAATATATTATAAATATACCTCACACCCCTCTCTTTTCCTTACTTTAACCCTATATATACATCTGTATACCTTTATTATTTATCTGTATATTTTTCATGCAGATTAAAATGAAAACATTATCTTTTATAGTATACATTAGAAAACAATATATTATAGAGTCTACTGAAATAGCCATTCTTAAATTTTGGCACGCCTCTTGCTATATAAATAAGTGTAAAACAAAACAACTTAAATCATAAGTTTAAAGCAACTGAGGTGATCAATATGAAAATATTATTTATATGTTGTGCTGGGATGTCTTCAAGTCTTGTAGTTAAAAAATTAGAAGATTATATAGATACTCTTAAATCATCAAATACTACAAATTTAAATTTAACTATCGAAGCAATTCCACTAGATAAATTTAGAAATGTAAAAGATGATTATGACATCATATTACTTGCTCCTCAAATTGCCTACAAACTGAAAGAGTTTAAAAAGCTTATTTCCGATAAGAATAAAAGTATTCCAGTTTCAATTATTAAAGGTTTAGACTATGGTCTTTTAAGAGTTGATAACATTTTATCTTCTGCTCTACTTCTAATAAAAGAAAGTAAGGAATTAAATTCTAAAGTCTTTTAAATTTATTATGATTAAAGGTAATTTAAAATGGGAAGGGGTTTTTATAATGAAAAAGATATTATTAATATGTTCAGCTGGTATGTCAACATCATTACTAGTAACAAAAATGCAGAAAGCTGCTACAGAAAGAGGTTTAGACTTCGATATAGCTGCTACAGGGTCAGGAACTTACAAAGATTTAGCTAAAAATGCTGATGTTCTACTTTTAGGACCACAAGTAAGATTTATGCTTAAAGAAGTAACTTCTGCTGTTCCAGGTAAACCAATAGAAATTATCGATATGAGAGCTTATGGAAAAATTGATGGTGGTGCTGTTTTAGACCAAGCTATCAGATTAATGAACTAATTAGCTGATTACTGCAAATAATCACATTTAAACAGTTAAAAATAAAATTTATATATATGTTTATTTTTAAAATTTAATATTTAGGGGGAATTATTAATGAACAAACTTAGTAACTTTTTAGAAAAGTTCCTTATGCCTGTTGCTGCTTTCATTGGTGGACAAAAACACCTTGGAGCAATGAGAGATGGTTTTATCGCTACTCTTGTTATAAACATGACAGGTGCTATGGCAGTACTTTTCAACAACCTTATATTCACAAATACTTCACTTATTGGTAGAGAACTTAATAAAAATGCTGGATATGCTGAATCAGTTCAACCAGTGTTAAATGAATACTTCGTACCAGTAATGGGTAGAATTTGGTGGGCTACACTAGCTATTATTTCTATATTATTAGTTATAACAATATCATATAGCCTTGCTAAATCATACGAAGTCGATGGAATAAGTGCTGCTTTAGTAGCTACTTCATCATACTTTGCTTTATTACCAGAAGGTATGGACGTTACTGGTGGCGCATCTGGAATCTTATTCAAAGCTGCTAAAGGTAAAGAAGCCATAGCTGCTACATTAGTAGACTCTACAAATGCAGCTATTCAAGCAGCTGCTTCAAATCCAGATCTTGTTGCTGAAGCTACTATAGGTAATGCATGGGGACAGATTACGGTTGGAAGCTTTGGTTCTAATGCAATGTTCTCAGCTATAATTGTTGGTTTAATCGCTGCTCAATTATTTGTAATAATAACAAAAGCAGGTTGGACATTCAAAATGCCTGAGCAAGTACCTCCAGCTGTATCAAAAGCTTTCTCAGCTATTATACCTGGATTTATCACTATTGCTTTATTCAGTACAGTTGGATTCATCTTTACTAATATTGTAAAAACACCATTTAATGATGTTATATTTGAATTCATTCAAAAGCCACTTGTAGCGTTTGGACAATCTCCAATCTCTTACATGGTACTTGTAATGATAGCTCAATTATTATGGTTCTTTGGACTTCACGGTTCTAACATTATCGATCCAGTTATGAACACAATGTACAAGCCACCATTATTAGAAAATATTGAAGTATATGCTGCTGGTGGAGATCCAGTACACACATTAACAAGAAACTTCTTAGATGTTTATGCTATGCACGGTGGTTCAGGAGCTACTCTTGCATTACTAATCGCTATCTTCTTCTTCTCTAAGAAACAAGAAGAAAGAGAATTATTCAAGATTGCTATCGCTCCAGGATTATTCCAAATCAATGAGCCAGTTATCTTCGGATTACCTATGGTATTAAACGCTAAAATGTTCCTACCATTCGTATTCTTACCACCTGTATGTATAGGAATAGCTTACTTCTTCACAGAAATAGGTTTTGCTGCTAAGATTGCGGTTGAAACTCCTTGGGTTACTCCACCAATTCTTGGTGCATTTATGGCTACAGGATTTGACTGGAAAGCTGCAGTAGTTGCTGCTGGAACATTCGCACTTTCAATCGCAGTATATATCCCATTCATTATAGCTGGTAACAAAGACGAAGCTTAATAAATAGGAATTACTAAAATAAGAATTTAGATTGTTTTTAAATATAAGATGGTACAGGGCATTCGCTCTGTACCATTTTTTTACTACTTAGACTTTCTCTTGTCTTATTTTTTTCTTTCTTATATTTATTATTCATTGTTTATATATATTTTTATAGTATAATTATGTTAATTATTAACTTAGAGGTGATTTAAAATGAAAAATGCATTTAAAAACTCAGCAGAAGTTAACTACTCTGCTAAAGAGATATTCAAAATATTTAAAAAAATGATTAAACAAGATTTCCCAAGATTTGATGAAAAGAATCCACTAGGGACTGATACAAATAAAAAGATTGGTCATCATTCAACTAAGTCTGCTGAGGCTAATGTTGAAATTACAGACTATATTGAAAATGAAGTTTATGAGATTACTACTGTTACTCTTAAAACTCAAATAACTTTTGTTTCAAGATATACACTTACTGTCATTGATGAGAACACTACTCTATTTACACTTGAGCAGTCTCAAAATGCACCTGGTTTCTTTATGAATGTAAATCATATTGTTCAGTCTATCTTCTATAAAGGTAGAATTAAAAAGAGATTTGACTTCCTTTTACAAGGACTTGATAATGAAATCGCTGAAATGCGTGAAAGACAGGCTCCTAAAAAGAAAAAAGTTGAAGAAACTATTGATTTAAATAAATCTTCTGAGGAAGATTCTATTAAAGAAAAAGAAAATATTACTGAGTAATACTACTCACAGTTATTATAATAATTTAAAATACTAAAAGCGAAAAATATTTCTTAATTGAAATATTTTTCGCTTTTTTATTAGATTTGTTACTTTTTTAATGTATAATATATTTTCTACGGCAATTTATCTATTAATGATATTTGCTAGTTAGATAGTAAATTATACATACTTGAATAATTTTTCATATCATATTTATATAATTAAAAATTTATTGTTAGTTTTAGTTGACAGTATACTTTTTTTATATTATTATTAAATTAATTGATATTGAGAATTATTTTCAATAACAAAGAACTGACGAAATAAAGTTGATGAACACACACATTCATTAATCTTGATGTACACATATAATTATATCCCTAAAATATAATTAAAAATCAAATTTCTTAAACTAAAAAATAACAAGAAAAAAGCAAGGTACACTACCCTTGCTTTTTTTGCATATCTTCAAATAAATTATCTGATATTACATTTCTTGTTATATCATATTTTAAAACTTCTCCTTCATAAAAATATGCTGCATAATCTGCTATCCTTTTTGCTTGGCTCATATTATGAGTTACTATTAGCACAGTATACTCTTTTTTAAGTTCTACAATTAGCTTTTCTATGATTTCTGTTGATATTGGATCAAGTGCTGATGTAGGCTCGTCCATAAGTAATATATCTGGTTCTGTTGATATTGCTCTTGCTATGCAAAGTCTTTGTTGCTGACCTCCTGATAGGCTTAATGCTGATGTATCAAGCCTCATTCTTACTTCTTCATATAAACCAACTTTAATTAATGACTTTCTTACAATCTCATCAATTATTCTCTTTTCTCTTATACCATGTATCTTTAATCCAAATGCAATATTTTCATATATAGTCATAGGGAATGGATTTGGTTTTTGAAATACCATTCCTATATACTTTCTAAGCTCTAGTACATCAAAATTTATTATATTTTTATTGTTATACTCTATCTCACCTTCTATTTTTACACCTTCTATAACGTCATTCATTCTATTTAAGCATCTTATAAATGTTGATTTTCCACATCCTGATGGTCCAACAAGTGCTGTTACTGTGTTTTTTTCAAAGTTTAATGCAACTTCTTTTAATGCTTTATTTTCCCCATAGTATAAAGATAAATCTTTTACACTTAATATATTTCCCATAAAAATTCCTCCTATCCAAATATTCCTGCTATATAGTCCTTTGTTTCTCTTTTTTTTGCTGATTTAAATATTTTTTCTGTTTCATCAAACTCTACAAGCTCTCCATTCAGGAAAAATCCTGTATAATCTGATATTCTATATGCTTGTCCCATATCATGGGTTACTATAACTACTGTATAATCTTTTTTAAGTTTCAATATTAATTCTTCTATTTTTTTTGTTGCTACTGGGTCAAGTGCTGATGTTGGTTCATCCATAAGGATTACTTTAGGTGTTGCTGCAATTGCCCTTGCTATACAAAGTCTTTGTTGCTGTCCACCTGATAAATCAAATGCTGAGCTTCTAAGTAGTCCTTTAACTTCATTTGCAAGCCCTACTTCCTCTAAACTTGTTTCTACAAGCTTATCTAAATATGCTTTATCCTTTAATCCAAACCTTTTTGGTGCATATATTATATTTTCATATATAGATTTTGGAAATGGATTTGGTTTTTGAAACACCATTCCTATATCTTTTCTAATTAAAGTTGTATCTTTAAGCTCTAAAATTTCATTACCCTCAAAGTTGATACTTCCCTTATACCTTACATTATCTATTAAATCATTCATTCTATTTATACATCTTAAAAATGTTGATTTTCCACATCCTGATGGTCCTATAAGTGCTATAACTTTATTTTTCTCAATATCCATATTTACATTTATAAGAGCCTTTTTATTTCCATAGTAAAAATTCAAATCTTTTATACTTATAACTTTTTCCATAATTCCTCCTATTAGAACCCTGCTTTTTTCTGATATTTATTTCTAAGTATTATCGCTATTGCATTCATTCCAAGTAATATTACAAGTAACACTATTATCCCTGATGCTGCTAGTTCTTGAAATTGCGCTTGTGGTCTTGATGTCCAGTTATATATTTGAAGCGGAAGTGTTGTGTATGATGAAAATAATCCATCAGGTAAAAATGTTACATAACTAGCTGCACCAACCATTATAAGTGGTGATGATTCTCCTATCCCTCTTGATATTGCAAGAATTACCCCTGTAAGGATTCCTGGCATTGCAAATGGTAATACAACCCCTGTTATACTTTGCCACTTGCTAACTCCTAGTGCATATGAACCTTCCCTAAGTGTCATTGGTACTTGTTTTAAAGCTTCTTGTGTTGTAATTATTACTGTTGGCAATATTAATATTCCCATTGTAAGTCCTGCTGTAAGAATTCCTCTTCCAAGACTTAATATTTCTACAAAGAAAGCTAGTCCAACTATTCCATAAACTATTGCTGGAACTCCTGCAAGATTTGATATATTAAGTTCTATAAAATCTTTAAGCTTCCCTTTTTTCATATATTCCTCTAAATATATTGCACTTCCTATTCCTACTGGGAATGCAATAATTATTGTTACAAATATCACACTAAAACTACCAACTATTGCTGGAAATATCCCTGCCTTTGTTGCTATTCTTGATGCTGAATTTTGAAGGAAATCTAAACTTAAATATTTAATCCCATCTTTAAGTATTGATCCTATTAATATAAATAACATTATTATTCCAAATATTGCACAAGAGAAGAATATTCCCTTGCAAATTTTATCTACTTTTTTTCTTCTTTGTGTATTATTTTTTGAATATTTTCTAAATAGACTTTTTTCTTTTAAATCTTTAAAATCACTTATTCTTCCCATTAATATACCTTACCTTTCTTCACTATTCTTTTAGCAATAATATTTAATATAAATGTTAGTAAAAATAATACTGCTCCAACTGCAAATATTGTTTTATATTCTATTGAACCAAAACTTATATCTCCCATTGCTACTGATACCATATACCCAGTCATTGTTTGTATTGACTCTAATGGATTAAGTGTCATCTGAGGCTTTGCCCCTGCTGCAATGGCAACTATCATTGTTTCTCCTATTGCTCTTGATATAGCTAAAATAAATGATGATATTATTCCGGATAATGATGCAGGTATTACTATTTTTCTTATAACTTCAAATTTTGTAGCTCCCATTGCATATGCTCCATTTTTAACAATGCTTGGCACACTACTCATTGCATCTTCACTAAGTGATGAAACAAGTGGAATTATCATTATTCCAACAGCTATACTTGCACTTAAAACATTAAATATCTCTATATCCTCTATAAATATCTTTAGAAAAGGTGTAAGTACTGTTAATGCAAAATATCCATAGACTATTGATGGTATTCCTGCTAAAATTTCTAAAACTGGTTTAACTATATTTTTAACTTTTTTTGATGCATACTCACTTAAATATATTGCCGCTGCAAGTCCTATCGGAAGTGCTACAACACTTGCTATTAAAGCAATTAATACTGTTCCGTTTATAAGTGGTAAAATTCCAAAGTGTTGTGGTTTCATAAGTGGCGACCAAGTTGTCCCTGTTAGAAATTCTGATAAACTGACTTCTTTAAAGAAACCTACGCTTTCTACTATTAAACTAAGTATTATTAGTCCTGTTATTCCTATGCTTATAAATGCAAATACTCTTAATATATTTTCTATAATTTTCTCTAAGCTCTTATTCATTAAATCTACTCTCCATTTCATATAAAATTCTTTTACTACCACTTATATATTTAGTTTATTAAACCAATGTTAAACTACTAACGCCTAATGTTAAGCTAATGTTATTTTTATTTTTTTATTTCTTAACACAGATTATTGGAATATTGATATTTACAAGGCTTATATGGTGTGTTAAACTATTGTTGTCCATTGTGGACTTTTACTAAGTTATGTTAAATAATATTAGTAAAATACCTAGTACATTATTACGTACTTTATACGTTATATTGTTCTAACTTAAATCTATACAAAAAAGACCAGTAAGGATAACTGTCCCTTACTGGTCTTTTAAGTTAGCCCCCAAATCTTGATTTACTTGGGTTCACTTACTATAGTGAATCCTTGAATTGGAGTGTCTTATAAAATTATATTATTTTGCTATTTTTGCAAGCTCTTCTTCATATCCTTCTGTTGTTAATGGAATATATCCTACTTCTGGAACTATTGCTTCTGCATTTGTTAAGTAGAAATCTACAAAACTTTTAACTTCTTCTCTTTCAAGACTTCCATTATTTAAGTAGATGTATATTTCTCTTGAAAGTGGTGCATAACTACCATCTTTTATATTATCAAAAGTTGGCTCTACCTCACCTTTTCCTGCATCTATTTTTACTGCTTTAAGTTTATCACTATTTTCTGTGTAATATGAATATCCAAAGAATCCTATTGCATTTTTATCTCCTGCAACTCCTTGAACAAGTACATTATCATCTTCACTTGGATTTACATCAGTTCTCATTGCTTTAGCTTCACCAACTATTTCTTCTGTGAAAAATTCAAATGTTCCTGAATCCGGTCCTGGTGTATAGAACTTTATTTCTTCTTTTGGCCATTCACTTCTTAAATCATTCCAAGTTTTTATTTTACTATCTGGCTCCCACAATTTCTTAAGCTCATCTACTGTTAAGCTATCAACAAAATCATTTTCTTTACTTACAGCCACAGTAACCCCATCATATGCTACTGTTAAACTTGTATAATCAACACCATTTTCACCTGCTGTTTTACTTTCTTCATCCTTTATTCCTCTTGATGCATCTTGAATATCTGTATCTCCTACAATAAATCTTTTAAATCCTCCACCAGTTCCTGAAACTCCTACTGGAATTTTTACATCTTTATTTTCTATGTTAAACTCTTCTGCCATTGCTTCTGTAATTGGTGCAACTGTTGAAGAACCATCAACCTTTATCTCACCTGAAAGAGTTTTAGTTTCTCCACCTGTTCCTGCTGCTCCTTCTGTATCACTACTTCCTCCACATCCTACAAATGCTCCTGCTACACCTATTATAGCTACTGCTACTGCTAAAAGTTTTAAACTTCTCATCTTCATTTTAATATCCCCCTCAGAATTTGTTTTACCTTATGATATTATAATAATCAACTTAGTTTAACTTTAAATTAGCTTTAGGTTAAGTATTTTACATTTTCTGTTAAGTAATCTTAACATTTGAATTTATATCTATATTTATTTTTATATACAAGATAAAGAGCATATACATATGTATACACTCAATATCACTAAAATTATTTTTTATTTGATTTTATCTCTTTTTGAATTTGCTTTAAAGCTTTTTTTGAACCTCTACCTATGTCATGGTCTAATTTTCTTTCTTTATAACTTACAAATATAGATTCCATATCATAATCCTTTGGATATAATTCCTTAGCACTAAGTATTATCTCTACTCTAGCTTTATTAATTTCTTTAAATTCACCTTCATAAAATACTACGATATTATTAAACTCATTTTCAGGTTTATATATAATTCCAAAGCCTTTATAATCTAAAAGATTTACTCTATCCCCTACTGCAAATCTTACATTTAATTTTTCTTCTTCTTTTAGTAACGTTTCTTCACTTATTTTTTTTACAACTTTACTTTCTCTAATCAACTCATAACTATAATCCTTATTATCAATATAGCTCTTAGCTCTACTAAGAAGCTTTTCACTTATTCCCATCTTTTTAGAAATCCAAAGTGCGTTACTATGTCCTGACTTTCCAATAAGTAATTTATATAATGGTGAAAGTGTTTCTTTTTCAAATAGCATTGCTGCATTTTCAAAATCACTATGATTTTCTGAAAATCTTTTTATTTCGCCATAGTGAGTAGTTGCAACAGTTATAGCTCCTTTTTTATAAAACTCTTCTAAAATAGCTATGGCAATTCCTGCTCCTTCATTAGGCTCTGTCCCTGAACCTATTTCATCACAAAGTATTAATGTTTTATTATCAGTATTATTTACAATATCAGATAAGTTCTTCATATGAGATGAAAATGTACTAAGAGAATTTTCTATACTTTGATTATCTCCAATATCAACAAATACATTTTTAAATATAGCAATCTCTGATTCTTTACTTGCCGCTATATGGAATCCACTTTGAACTGCAAGTGTTAAAATACCAACTGTTTTTAAAACTATTGTTTTCCCTCCAGCATTAGGCCCTGTAATAATCATACTTCTATAATCATTTCCTATATTAAAGTTTAATGGAACTATATTACCTTCAAGCAACGGATGTTTACCTCTAATTATATTAGTATATCCATAATTATTAATCTTAGGTTTTACTCCACCTATACTCTTACTATATTTAGCTTTTGCAAATATCATATCAAACTGTGCAACTGCCTCTATATTTAATTTAATTTCTTTTATTTTTTCATATACAATATTATTAAGCTCTGCAAGTATTCTAAACTCTTCTATTGATTCTTCTATCTTTAAAGTATTAAACTCACCCATGTACTTTTCTATAACTTTTGGCTCTATAAAAACAGTTGAACCTTTTGATGAAACTTCTATAATAGTTCCATCTACTTGATTTTTATAAGATGCTTTTATAGGAATTGTAAATCTTCCATTTCTTAAACTAACAAAAAACTCCTGTATATATTCTTTATTACCTGCGCTGCTTAAAAACTTTTTAAGTCTTTCCTGTATTTTTTCCTCGCATATATCTATATGTTTTCTTATCTTTCTAAGCTCTTTACTAGCATTATCTGAAACCTTAACTCCTGATATAGCTCTTTCAATCTCATCTTCAATATCTGAAAGTTCTGATACTGATAAGCTATAACTATGAAGCATAGGTGCATAATCCTCTTTATCCTTCATAACATTTTTAAGCTTTTTACACCCTCTTAAAAAATTACTTATATCAACAAGTTCCCTTGCATCTGCTGTTATACCTTTTTCAATACTTATAATTATTTCTCTAATATTTGATACTCCATACAATGGAATATGCCCTAAAATATCTAAAATTGAAACTCCCTCTGATGTTTCACTAAGCTTTCTCTCTATAACTTTTAAGTTATCTGATGGTTTTATATTATCTATAATCTCCTTACCAAGTCCACTAGAGCAATATGATTTTATTATTTCTTTTAAATTCTCGTATTGTAGCTTTTCAAATGTGTTATTATTCATTTTAATTTCCCCTTCACTTTTAACTTATTTTTCCCCTATGAAGATATCTAATCTTAAATTTAGATATTATTTTTTCAAATAAAAAAAGCCGTAGATACTTCTACAGCTGAAATTACAATATTAATTCAAACACACCCAACTAAATATAAAAACTACTATAATCTTTAAAGTAGTTTTATCTACTAATTATATTAATAGATATTTATATAAACTAAATGATTCAATCACATATATAATTAATGCTAAATAAGTTTTGTATCTCCATAGAAATTTAAATAACTGCACAGCAAATAAAAGGTATTATTACCTCTAATTTTTACAATTATCTATTTATTAAATTTTCTATTTTAATACTACCCCGCTCATAAAGCACCTCTTCTTCTTATATTTAATTTATTTTATGCACTCAATATAACATATTTAAATTCACACTACAATATTTATGAACTTAAATTTATTTCTTTAACAAAAAAGCTACTTTTATATTAATCCATCTTATAAAACTTTATAAATTAAATTTATTTCCAAAATAAAAAAGCAACGCCTAAGCATTGCTTTTCTAAAATAATATCTATTACTTTACTTGTCTTTGTAATTTTTTTATAGGCAGTATCATTAAAACTATAATACTCAATACTCCAACAACACCTGATGATGAAAGATTATATATTATTGAATAATACCATAAGTTCATATGTGGTGGTGCATACATTCCATAGAAATATACCCCTGAAATTATAACGGCTGCTAAATTTAAAACTACTGCAAGTATTGACCCTGCCAAAATTTTAATTTTATTATCTCGCCCAAATACCCCAGCAAGTCCAAGTACAACACTTGAAAGTATATAATCCATTAAAGCTTCTGCTATACCAATTATATGTCCACCCATTATAAGAGTTAAAACTCCGTATATAAGTCCACATGTAATCCCTTCAACAGTTCCATATAAAACTCCTATTAAGAGAATTGGAAGCATTGGTAAAAGATTTATACTTCCACCTTGTGGAAATGGTACAAACTTTATAAATGATAGTACAAATGCAATTGCACTAAATAAACCTATAACAATCATTTTTTTAAGTGATGGCTTTTTCTTACTAAAAAATATACCATAGGCAATTAAAAAAACGATTGATACTACATAGACAAGAACATTAACTATTCCTATCTGACCTGAAATTTGTTCATATGGTGTCATAAAAATATCCCCTTTTATTATTTATTTTGCTTAGTAAAATAAAAAAACAATATTTCTACATAGAAATATTGTTATATACTCATTAAGCATTATATAGGTTTCCCTAAGTAACGTCTTAAAATAAATAGCTTTCCTACGATGGTCTTAACCAACAGGTTCAAGGGTTAATTCAATTCTGAATTTGAATTTCTCAGCAAGAGCACCCCTAGCAAGGTATTCAATTTTAATTATTATCTAATAGTAATTGTAATATACAAATTTACTATTGTCAATTTTTTCTTGTATATTATAGGTATATTTATTCAGATAAGAATTTATAACCTACACCTCTTATAGTTTGTATAAACATAGGATTCTTATCATCTTTTTCTATCTTCTGTCTTAAATGTCTAATATGAACATCAACTGTTCTTGTTTCTCCAATATACTCATAACCCCAAATTCTATCTAAAAGAACTTCTCTTGTTATAATAGACCCTTTATTTTTTATAAGTATTTTTAATATTTCAAACTCTTTTAAAGTTAAATCAACTGTATGTCCACTTTTTCTAACTTCTCTTGTTTGAAGATTAACTGTCATATCACCAAAATTAAATATATTGCTTTCTTGTCTTGCTCCTGAATTTCTTCTAAGCTGTGCTTTCACTCTTGCGACAAGTTCTCTAACTGAAAATGGCTTTGTCATATAATCATCTGCACCTATTTCAAGTCCAACAATCTTATCAATTTCTTCACTTTTAGCAGTAAGCATTATTATAGGTGTATCACATATTACACTGTCTTTTCTAATTTCTTTACATACTTCAAAACCATCCATAACAGGTAACATTAAATCTAAGATTATTAAATCAACCTGTCTTTCTTTTGCAAGTTCAACAGCTTCTTTTCCATCCGCTGCTTGAATTGTTTTAAATCCATTACTTTCTAAATTGTATTTGATAAGCTCCCTTATATGCATTTCATCATCTACTATTAATATTCTCTTATCCAACATAGCTAATCCCCACCAATTAATTTATATTTAAATTAAATATATTCAATTTAACAAGTACATTATAACAATCTGACCTATATCAATCAATAAAAATAATACTAGGACATACTTATTTAAAATATGTCCTAGTATTCATATATTTTATTTTTTTATCTTTCTATCTGTATAACTTGTGTGAAGATATTCTTCTGCTTTTTCCCCACCTGGCTGTCCCATAAATTCAGAATACATTTTTATAAGCCCTGCATTTTGATGTGACTTTCTTTTAGGTAACATCTGAGAATCCTGATTATAAAGAACTGATGCTCTTATAGCTCTTATGTCAAGCTGATCTCTATCTCTTGCCTTAACATGAGGTTGTCCACCACCATTAACACATCCACCACTACAAGACATTACTTCTATAAAGTGGTATCCCTCATTAATTTTACCTGACTCAACAAATTTAAAGAATGATGATGCTCCATTTACTACTGCTATCTTATAATTATTTCCACCAATTTCGATGGTAGCTTCTTTAATATCATCAAGCCCTCTTACAGCCATATAATCCACATTTTCTAAATCTTTTTGCTCAACAAAGTCTTTAGCAGTTCTAAGCGCTGCTTCCATTACTCCACCAGTTGCTCCAAAAATAGCTCCTGCTCCTGTATACTCTCCCATAGCAGGGTCTGCAATTCCATCTTCAAGATTTACAAAATCTATTTTTTCAGATTTTATTAAAGTAGCAAGTTCTCTAGTTGTTAAAACTGCATCAATATCACGCAGTCCATTTACCTGCATCTCTTCTCTTGAAGCTTCATATTTTTTAGATATACAAGGCATAATTGTAACTGTGAAAACATCTTTTGCCTCAACACCAGCTATTGTTGGATAATAACTTTTACTTGCTGCACCAAACTCTTGTTGTGGTGATTTTGCACTTGATAAATTTTTTATATATTCTGGATGATGACGTTCTATAAGTCTAACCCAACTTGGGCAACATGAAGTCATCATTGGGAATGGTCCATTATTTTTAATTCTCTTAAGAAGTTCTGTTGTTTCTTCCATAATAGTCATATCTGCCCCAAAGTTTATATCAAATACTTTATCAAATCCAAGTTTTCTGAATGATGAATAAAGCTTACCAGTTGTATCTACTCCATACCCAAGTCCAAATAATTCTCCCATAGAAGTTCTAACTGCTGGTGCCATTGCTACAATAACATGTTTACTTTCATCTGCAAGTGCTTCCTTAACTCTCTCTGTATGAGATTTTTCTTGAAGACATCCTACAGGACAAGCTATTAAACATTGTCCACAAAGTAAACACCCTGTATCATCAAATTTAACACCATCTATTGAAGATATTATTTTTTCTCCATCTTCATTTTTTCTAAATTTTATAGATTCAGTTGTAGTTCTAACTTTACAAGCTTGAACACATCTATTACAAGCTACACATCTTGCTCTATCAATTACTAAAGACTCACTTCTATCATCAATATATGACTCTCTATCCTCTGGTTTAAATGGTGTTTTAGCTTTAACTCTATGCTTAATTACTAACTTTAAAAGTTCGCAATTAACCTTTCTCACACATTTACCACATTTAAAATCATGATGGTCAAGTATTCCTGATAAAATTTCACTTCTTTTAGCCACAACTTTTTCACTTTCTGTTTCTATAACCATTCCATCTTTTGCTGGCATAGCACATGATCTTGGCAAAATTTTAACTCCTTCTACCTCAACAACACACACTCCACATCTACCTTTATTTCCAATATCTTTTAAAGCACAAAGTGTACTAATTTCTATATCATTTTCTCTAGCTACCTCAAGTATTGTTTTCTTCCCTTCAAACTCAAACTCTTGTCCATTAATTTTTAACTTTTGCATAACTTATGTCTCCCTTATTAGTATTATGTTATTTAAGAAGTTTAAGTTTAACCTACCTAAACTTCCTAAATTAACTCTTTATTACCAGTCTAAAGTATAGTATTAGTTGCTCTATCTAAAATCCCTGTTAAAAATGCTATTACTATTCCATAATTAGTTATTGGAATATTTTTTTCTTTGCACAGATTAACTCTATTCATAACAGTTTTCCTATTTACCATGCATGCACCACAATGAATTACTAAGTCATATTTTTCTATATTATTTTTAAAATCATTTCCCATTGTAAAAGTAAAACTCAGCTTTCCACCAACAAATTTTTCAAGCATCTTCGGTATCTTAACTTTTCCAATGTCCTCATGTGATACATTATGTGTGCAACTCTCTGCTATAAGCACATTACTTCCAACTTTTAAATTACGTATTGAATTTACACCATCAATAAAAGTTTCTATCTCACCCTTTTGTCTTGCAAAAAGTATAGAGAAGCTAGTAAGTTTTATATCACTTGGTACAATCTTTGAAACTTTCTTAAAAGCCTGTGAATCTGTTACTACTAAATCAACTTTTTTAACATCATTTAATGCTTCTTCAAGCTCTGTATCACGAACCACATAACTCTTTATTCCATTATCAAGACAATCTCTAATAAGCTGTACCTGTGGAAGTATAAGTCTTCCTTTTGGAGCTTCTGAATCTATTGGTACAACCAGTATAACTGTTGAACCATATGGTAACAAATCACCTATAAGACTTCTATCAGGCTCATTTTCACTATCTTCACCTAAAACAAATTTAATTTTTTCAATTAATATTTCAATTCCATCACCTGTTTTAGTTGATATTAAAATACAACTTTTAAGTTCTTTTTCAAGACTAACCTTTTCCTCATCACTAAGTAAATCAATTTTATTTGCTACTACAAACATTTTAATATTATATTTTTTCACTTCTTTTTTCCACTTAGTAAATGATTCTATATCTATATCTGTTCCATCCATTACATAGATAGCTAAATCAGCACTTTTTAATACATCTAATGTTTTTTCTTTTCTTTTATAACCAATTTCAGTTTCATCATTAAATCCAGCAGTATCAATTAAAAGAACTGCCCCAAGGTCTAAAATTTCCATAGCCTTTTTTACAGGGTCTGTTGTTGTTCCTTTTATATCAGATACTATTGAAACATTCTGATTTGTTATTGCATTTATAAGTGATGATTTTCCTGAATTAACATTTCCAAATATAGCTATATGCTTTCTATTACCATTTGTTGTATTATTCAAACTTATACCCTCCAAAAAATCTTATAAGAATAAATCTCTTTGACCATTTTTTAATTTTTCAATATTCTTCTCAACTATTCTTTTAGTTTTTTCATTTTTTATTTCAGAAGTAACTTTAAGAGCTGTTTTCATAGCTTTCTCTTTAAATTCTGCGTCCCCATAATCTAAAGCATATTCAACTAAAGTTGTTATTGCATTAGGCTCACAGACATTCTGAATTTCTCCTGTTTTTGCAAGTTCCATAAATCTATCTCCAGTTCTTCCTGTTCTATAACAAGCTGTGCAATAACTAGGGATATATCCATCATCTAAAAGTTCCTTTATAACTTCAAGTGGACTTCTCTCATCTGAAGTCTCAAATTGCTTATCATCTTTTCCTGTTTCTTCTCTCTCTTTATATCCACCAACACCTGTACTTGAACCAGCAGATACTTGTGAAATACCATATCTCAAAACTTCTTTTCTCATAGCAGGACTTTCTCTTGTTGATAAAATTAGTCCAACATATGGAACTGCAATTCTAAGAACTGCTACAACTCTTTTAAACATCTCATCAGTTAAAAGATTTGGATAGTTATCCATTGATACTCCACTAGCTTTTCTAAGTCTTGGAACAGAAATTGTATGGAATCCTACTCCATAAGTTTCTTCAAGATAATTATTGTGCATCATAAGACCAAGCACTTCAAATCTATAGTCAGCAAGCCCAAATAATGCACCACCACCAACATCTTCAATACCAGCTTTCATAGCTCTATCAAAAGAAGTTAAATGATATTCATAATTTCCTTTTAGACATTTAGGATGCATTTTCTCATAAGCTTCTACATCATAAGTTTCTTGGAATAAAATATATGTTCCAATTCCCTTATCCAATAATTTCTTATAATTTTCCCGTGTTGTTGCTGCAATATTTACATTAACTCTTCTTATAGCACCATTAGCATTCTGAGTACTATAAATTGTATCAAGACATTCTAATACGTAATCAATAGGAGCATTTACAGGGTCTTCACCAAGTTCTAATGCAAGTCTTTTATGTCCCATTTTTTCAAGTATTCTAACTTCTTGTGCCACTTCTTCCTGAGTAAGCTTTCTTCTAGTAAACTTATTACACTTTTTATATCCACAATAAACACATTTATTCACGCAATAATCACTAACATATAAAGGTGCAAACATAACTATTCTTTTACCATATATGCTTCTTTTAAGCTCGCCTGCAAGCTTATACATTTCTTTTACAACTTCATCATTATTTGTTGCAAGTAGTATAGCTGCATCATTATAGCTTAATCTCTCGCCTTTTTTAACTCTATCTAAAACTTTTCTTGCTTCTATATCACTAGGATTTTTTGTTTCTTCTAAAATTTCTTTTATAAGTTCTTGTTTTATAAACATATTAAACATCCTTTCTCACAAACATAATATTTTCACTTTTAGTTTTCTTTAGATTTTCTACTGGCATATTTAACTTATCTGCCCACTTAACATTATCACCTCTGTTAACTTCAACATCATAGCCAAACTTCTTCATTCTTCTTTCAATACACATTCTACATTCAGCAGCTTCATCACCAGTACAAATCTTTCCATCATACAATGCATATTTCTCTCTAACACTAGTTGGTGATAAATTGGGCATAACTACATTACCACCAGCTTTTATTCCTTTTTCTCTACCTGTTGGATCAATAGTACCAAGAGCTGTTGTAGCTGGAAGTAATACTTCTGGTAAAAGAAGTCTAACTATTGAAAGCATTAAAATAGTTTTTTCTAAAGTTCCACCCTCTTCATCCCCAAGAGGCGTATCCTTTTGAGGAATAAATGGTCCTATACCACACATAGCTGGCTCAAACTCTTTAACAAACATTAAATCATTCACAAGGTCCATATCAGTTTGATTTGGAAGTCCAACCATAAACCCTGCTCCTGCCTGAAAACCTATCTTTTTTAAATTATAAAGACACTCTCTTCTACTCTCAATTGAAACACCAGGGTGCAAACCATCATATAAACTTTTAGTAGCAGTTTCATGTCTTAATAAATATCTATCAGCGCCTGCATCATACATTTTTTTATAAGACTCATAACTTCTCTCCCCAAGTGATAATGTAATAGCATTCTTTGGATACCTATTTTTTATCCCTTTAATAATATCTACCATTCTTTCATCAGTAAAATATGGATCTTCTCCACCTTGTAGTACATAGGTTTTATAACCTAGCCTATCCCCTATATCTGCACATTCCATAATTTCTTCAAAAGTTAATCTATATCTCTCTGCATTTTTATTGCTCTTTCTAATTCCACAATATAAACAATCCATCTTGCAGTAATTCGTAAATTCTATAAGTCCTCTCATATAAACTTTATTATCATAAAATTTTCTTCGAGTCTCATCAGCTTTGCTTATTAAATACTCCATATTTTCATTATCTATACTTGAAACAAGCATATAAAGTTCATCTTTTGATAAATTATTTTCCTTATGCAATTTATCTATAATTCCTCTTATCTTTAATTTCATAAAACCTCACTATATTATTGATATTTTTAAAACTTACCCTATTATAAACATTAACATTTTTTTATTTAAATATAAACTCTTTATGCTTCTCCGATAGTAGCTACTAATTTGTAAAACCATCTAATTTCTTTGCATATTATTATAAAATAGTATTTATAATAACTATCTACTAATAAATATTATACCATTTCTATTTTTTAATTAGAATATACTAAACTTACCTATCTATGGTAAATATCGTCTACCTAGTTAATATGCCATAGTATAATAGGAAGTTTTTTTCAAATACTAATTTCCCCTCATAATATCTTAATATTTTTATCTTCAAATATTAAGATATTATGATTTCATTTTTTGAAATATCGCCTAAATATATTATATTTCCTAAATAAAAAACTAGACTAAAATTACCAATTAGCTGGCTAGTTTAGGCTAGTTTTCTATCTTTTAAATTACTACTTTATATGTACTTACATTCTTAATTACTTTTCTCAATATCAATACTTACAGTTACATTATTACTTTGATTTACCGCATCTATTATTGCTTTTTTTTGATTCTTTTTTTCTATCTTATGAAATGTATAAAATCCTAATAATATCCCTGTTACTATCAATACCAAAACAGCAGCTATATTTCTTGTTTTCATAGATATTCCTCTTTTGTATATTATAAGTATTGTATAATTCTAACTTTTTTTTCTTAGTTACATGTAACTTTTTGATTAAAAAAGCTTAAAAATAGAGTATCATATTACCTAATATATGATAAAAAAGAAGTTAGCATTTCTGCTAACTTCTTTATAATTTCTTATTTTTTAACTTCATCTTTTAATTTGTATAGACCTTCATCTTGTGAATCTTTTCCAACAAATCTATTAGCTTGTAATCCGTATAATAACCATCCTAGGAATGTTATTATTCCACCACCAAGCATTGCTTCTGGACCTGATGCATAACATG
>NZ_CAMQRY010000009.1 GCF_947036855.1 uncultured Clostridium sp. | reverse complement strand
TACGAGATCTATCGCTGTGACTGGAGTTCAGACGTGTGCTCTTCCGATCTATCCGCTTATATGTTAAAGTATTTGGTGCTCTTACTATAAGCTGTGCCTTATTATTTATTTCCACAGATATCGACCTTTTTTTAAGTCTTACTATCTGAATTTCTATTTCTAAATTATTTATCTTATATATAGAATCCATCATTCACCCTCCATATCTTTTATATTGTATCACAACATTTAATTAACATATTGTAAATAAAACTTTAACATTTATGCTATAATAACCCTTAGATAACTAAGGAGGAATTTTTTATGTTTATAATTACATTTAAAACAAATAGCAATGATGTTGATTCTAAAGTTGAAAAACTTCAATTTAATGAAATATTCAATGTCTACTATGAAGCCCCACTACATATAACAACAGATAACTGGGGTTATGGATATGAAGAAAAAGAAAATGAAACATTAGACCTTAATATAGTTTTTGAGGGTGAAAATAAAGATTTAAATACTTTCACAAACTCACTTTGTGAAATTTTAGAAAGTAAAGATTTTACTACTAAAGAAGAAAACTATACATATGAAGAAGATATTTTCCCATCAGTTGAAATAAATGATGATTGGATTCTTATACACCCAAGTGAATCTACAAATATAAAAAATAGAATTAACTTTATATCACAAGGTGCTTTTGGTACAGGACTTCATGAAACAACAAAAGATATCCTAGCACTTATACTTAGCAAAGATTTTTCAGATAAAACAGTTATGGATCTTGGAACTGGTTCTGGAATATTATCAATTGCAACAGCTATGAAAAATGCTAAAAAAGTTACTGCAATAGATATACGTGATGTTTCTGAAGAAGTAAATCTTAATTCTGATCTTAATAATCTTTCAAATGTAGAAGTTAAAGTTGGTAATGCTCTAACTAACGATTTTTCAGTTGACGATAAATATGATTGGATTTACATAAATATCGGTGGTGAAGAAACTCAGATGTTTATGGAGTATATAGATAATCATATTAAAAATGATGGTATGTTACTTGTATCTGGACTTGTTGAATGGAGCTTTGACTTTGTTAAACAAGAAGTTGAAAAATTTAATTTTGAGATAACAGAAAAAGTTCAAACAAATGAGTGGTGCACTGCAATATTCAAAAAAATAAACTAGCAAATGCTAGTTTATTTTTATACTTCAATTATTATATTTTCTCCATTATGAATTTCAGATGTCATATCAATAATAAAGTTTATAATAGCTTCATTATTTTTATTATCAGCTAAAAACATCTTTAATTCATCCTCACTTTTCGCACCTATAATTTTCCTAAACTTCTCACTAAAATACTCATCATTATTATTTGAAATACTATCTAAAAGTTCTTCTGTACCAGAATATACATTAACCTTAGATTTTTTTAATTTATCATTATCAAAGTAAAAATTTATTGTTTCTATAAGATTTAAAAATGTTTCTTCACCCACATTATTTTTTTCATATTCAAACTCTTCTAATGAATTATAAAAAAATGAATATCTTTTTATAATTTCCTTACTATTATTTATTTCATTCGATACAAAAAAATTTAAAACATCTTTATAATCTTGTACTATTATTTTATCTTCCTCATGAGTAATATCAAGCTTATTATAAATAAAACTTGGTAGTACAACGTATTTTAAAAATTTTATAACTTCTTCTCTTTTTTTGAAGAAAAAATATTTATTATAATCTTTTTTTAAATCTAAATCCTTTACATCAAAAGCAACTATATATTTATCTGTTTTTATATAATCTCTATACTTTTTTACATAATCTGACCAATAATGAATAATCCCCATATTTCCCCCTATCAAACTCATTAAATTACATCTTTGTTAATTATTTACACTAATATTTTAACATAGAATAATATTATAAAAATAACATAATAATTAATTTTATGTATATCATTTATTATTTTAGTTAATAATCTAGTTGTGACATAAAATTATACCTATATTTACTGTGGCAAAAAGAATATATATTATATGTTTATTTTTGTTTAATCCCCTTTATTCCACAGTAGCACATAATAAAATACCCTGAAGATTTTTTCTTCAGGGTATTTTTTATAATATTTCTATATCAGCTCTTTCTTTTTTTAAATTACCTATTTTACTTCTTCTTTTTTCAAGACTTTGACTTATATCATCAACACTTATATCAAGTTCATTCATTAAAACAAGCATATGGTATATAAGATCGCTAAATTCTTCTACCTGCTCATTTTTATCATCACTTTTAGCTGCTATTATAACCTCAATTGCCTCTTCACCCATTTTTTTTAGTATCTTATCTTTACCTTTAGTAAATAGATAACTTGTATATGAGTCTGCTACTTTATTAACTTTTCTATCATTTATAACACCATATAATTCATTTATTATATTACTCATAAACTTCCTCCCCATTTATATCCTTATAAAAACAACTTCTTCTCCCAGTATGACAAGCTACACCAATCTGTTTTACTAAAACCAGTATAGTATCATTATCACAATCTATTCTTATATCCTTAACTTCTTGAAAATGACCTGATGTTTCACCCTTATTCCAAAGTTTTTTTCTGCTTCTTGAATAAAAATAAGTTCTACCTGTTTCTAATGTTTTTTTTAGACTTTCTTCATTCATATAACCAAGCATTAATACTTTTTTTGTATCATAGTCTTGAATTATTGCAGGAACAAGACCATTTCCTTTTGCAAAATCTATATCATACTTATTTTCCATATTTATTTACTCCTTATAAAGTGAAACACCTTTTTCTTTTAAATATGCTTTAAGTTCTTTAATTCCAATTTCTTTATAATGAAAAATTGAAGCTGCAAGCCCACTATCAGCTATATCACTTTTAAATACATCATAGAAATCTTCAAGCTTTCCACATCCACCTGAAGCAATAACAATAGCATTTGTTGCATCCTTAATTGCTTTTGTAAAAGCTAAGTCATAACCTTTTTTCTCACCATCTTCATCAAGTGAAGTTAAAAGAATTTCTTTAACACCTAAACTTTTAGCTTCTTTTGCCCACTCTATTGCATCAATCCCTGTATCAACCATTCCTCCATTTACAACAACATTCCATGTCCCCTTATCATTTCTTTTACCATCTAAAGCTAAAACTATTTTTTCTGCTGTAAACTTATCTATTGCAGATTTAAAAAATACTTTATCTTTTATAGCTGCTGAATTTATTCCTACTTTATCTGCTCCTGCGGCTAACACCTCTTCAACATCTTCTAAACTCCTAATTCCACCACCAACAGTAAATGGAATATTTATATTTTTAGAAATTTTAGTAACTAAATCTTTTCTTGTTTTTCTTTCTTCAACTGTTGCAGCAATATCTAAAAATACAAGTTCATCAGCACCTTGCATACAATAATCTTTAGCCATTTCTACTGGGTCGCCAACTTCTTTTATATTTACAAAGTTTATTCCTTTTACTACTTTTCCATTCTTCATATCAAGACATGGAATTATTTTTTTACCACTCATTAATAATCACCTCTTATTTTATATTTGTTAATTTTATAGCTTCATTTAAATCTAAAGTTTTTGAGTATATAGCCTTACCAGTTATAACTCCATAAACTCCAATCTCATTAATTTTTTTTATATCATTTATGTCTTTAACTCCACCTGATGCTGTTATCTTAATTCCTGAAATCTTTGATAACTCCCTTAAGCATTCTGTATTGCTGCCTTCAAGTGTTCCATCTTTTGATATATCTGTGATAATTATATTTTGAACCCCTATATCTGCAAGTTCTTTGCAAAATTCCATATATGTTTTATCACTTTTTTCAAGCCACCCATTAGTGCAAACCTTATTTCCTTTAAAATCAACTCCTACAGCTATTCTCTCACCATATTTTTCAACTGATTTTAAAAGTAGTTCTTTATCTTTTATTGCAGAAGTTCCAAGTATAACTCTTTTAACGCCTATATTTATAAGTTTATCTATACTTTCCATACTTCTAACTCCACCACCAACTTCAACTGGAGTTTCTATACTTCTAACAATATCCTCAATTATAGATATATTTACAACTTCACCTTTTTTAGCTCCATCTAAATCAACTAAATGTAAAAACTTAGCTCCTACTTTTTCAAATCCTTTAGCAAGCCCTATAATATCACTAGATATTACCTCTTCCTTTGAATAATCACCTTTATATAATCTAACTGCATTTCCATTTATAATATCAATTGCTGGTATAACTATCATATAATCCTCCTATAAAAGCCCCTTACTACTTTGTACCCTCATATTATTTTCATCAACATATATTGCTTCTTTAATTGCTCTTGCTACTGCTTTAAATATAGCTTCCACTTTATGATGATCATTCTTCCCATATAAAATATTTATATGAAGAGTCATCTTTGCTGAAAATGCTAATGCTCTAAAAAATTCTTCAACCATTTGTGTTGATAAATCTCCTACTCTATCTGATTTAAACTCAGCATCAAAAACTAAAAAACTTCTTCCACTTATATCAACTGTAGCCCTTGCTAAAGTTTCATCCATAGGAAGATAGAAATTCCCATATCTATTTATCCCTCTTTTATCACCAAGTGCTGATAAAATACATTCACCAAATACTATTCCTATATCCTCTACACTATGATGGTCATCAACATTTAAATCACCACTACAAACTAAATCTAAATCTATTCCTGAGTGAAATGCAAATAATTCTAGCATATGATCTAAAAACCCTATTCCACTATTTATACTTTTATTTGAACTACCGTCTAAATTTAAAGATATATAAATATCTGTTTCATTTGTTTTTCTTTTAATCTGTGCTTTTCTCATCCTTAAATTCACTCCTTAATACATTTAAGATAAGCTCATTATGCTTATCTGTTCCTATTGTTATCCTAATTCTTGTATCATCAAACTTTCTCATAATAATTCCAACTTTATTTAAAATCTTTTCTATTTTTAAAGCTGATTCTCCATAAGCATATATATAATTAGCTCTACTTTTCACAAACTTTATTCCATCTATATTTATTTTTTCAAGCTCTATAAATAATTCTCCTCTAAGTTTTATAATCTTTTCAACTGAATTTTGCATAAGACTAGTATCTTTTAATGCCCTAGTAGCTAAAACCTGTGAAATACTATTAACATTATAAGGAACTTTTACATCAAGCAACTTTTTAATTTCATCTATATTCGATATTAAAAACCCAACTCTTAAACTAGCAAGTCCAAAAGCTTTTGATAATGTTCTTGTAACAATCAAATTCTTATAGACATTAATTTTGTCAATTACAGATTCCTTAAAAAACTCATAATAAGCTTCATCTACAACTATCTTAATATCTTTAAATCTTATAAGTATTTTTTCTATTTCTTTAGCTGCTATACCCATACCAGTGGGATTATTAGGATTTGAAAACATCACAATTTTGGGATTTACCTCTTCTATAAAAGTTATAAAATCTTCCACTATAAACTTTTCAGGATTTACTGCATACTTTTTAATTACACCTTCATTCTGATTTACATAATAGTCATACATTGAAAAATCTGGTGCAAATGTTAAAAGTATATCCCCTTTGCCTATATAAGTTGATATTATAAGATTTAACATCTCATCAGAACCATTCCCTGACATAATATTATAAGTTTCAAGCCCTACATACTTTGCATAGCCCTCTCTTAAATCGTTATATATATTGTCTGGATACTTTGAAAAATTTATATTTAAAAACTCATTTATAAATTCATTCTTTAAACAATTATATGGATTATATAAATTTTCATTACTGTCTAAATAAATATTCTTCATAAGCTTACTCTCCTAACCTAACTTTTATAGAATTTTCATGTGCTGTAAGTCCTTCTTTTCGTGCTAAAAGCATAATTTTTTCACCATTTTCTAAAAGAGCTTCTTTTGTATATTTAGTAAATGATATTTTTTTAATAAAACTGTCTACTGATAATGGCGAGAAAAACCTAGCTGTTCTACTTGTTGGAAGCACATGGTTTACCCCTGCAAAATAATCTCCTACCGGTTCTGGTGTGTTATACCCTAAAAATACAGATGCGGCATTTTTCACTTTATCTAAATACTGCATAGGATCTTTTGTCATTATCTCTAAATGTTCTGGAGCAAACTCATTAGCTATTTTTACTGCTTCATTTAAATCTTTACAAATTATAGCCTGTCCATAATTCTTTATTGATTGTTTTATTATATCTTTTCTACTTAAAAGTTCTGTTTGTCTTATAATCTCTTGATTTACCTCTTCATAAAGTTTTTTAGAATCTGTAACTAAAATACTAGCTGCAAGTACATCATGTTCAGCCTGTGATAACATATCTGCTGCTACATAACTTGGATTTGCAAACTCATCTGCAATTATAAGAATCTCACTTGGCCCTGCAATCATATCTATATCAACAATTCCATAAACCATCTTTTTTGCAGTTGCTACATATATATTTCCTGGACCAACTATCTTATCAACCTTCCCAATAGTTTTTGTTCCATATGCTAAAGCTCCTATTGCCTGTGCTCCACCTATTTTATAAACCTTATCTACTCCTGCAACAATTGCTGCTGCTGCTATATATGGATTAATTCCCCCATCACTACTTGGTGGTGTAACCATAATAATTTCTTTAACACCTGCAACTTTTGCTGGAATAACATTCATTAAAACTGAAGAAGGATAAGCAGCTGTTCCCCCTGGAACATATACTCCAACTTTTTCTAAAGGAAGAATTCTTTGCCCTAGTAAAACTCCATTTTCTTCAAAATTGATATATGAATTTTGAACTTGATTTTTATGAAACTTCTCTATATTTTCCTTTGCAGCCTCAAGTGCTAAGAAAAATTTATTTGTTACTTCCCTCGCCGCTCTTTTTAACTCATCATCACTTACTAAAAAATTTTCTAGGTAAACTCCATCAAATTTCTTTGTATAATATATTAAACTTTCATCACCATTATTTTTGATATCATTCAATATTTTTTTCACACTATTCTCAACTTCTAAAGATGCCTCAACTTCTCTATCCTTAAATAGAGAAACAATGTCATCCCCTTCTTTAAATAAGTTAACCTTTAACATATAATTCTCCCCCTTCACCCAAATTTCTTAAACTACATTTTCAATCTTTTTTATGAAAGCAGTTATAATTTCTTGATTTATTTTAAAACTTGCCTTATTAGCTATAAGCCTTGCACTAATATCACAAACATCATCTAAAACTATAAGTCCATTCTCTTTAAGTGTTGTCCCTGTTTCCATAATATCAACAATCCCATCACATAATCCAAGTATTGGTGCAAGCTCTACAGAACCTTCTATTTTTATAATCTCTACATCCATATATCTACTTTTAAAATATTCACTAGCAACTTCTGGATATTTAGATGCAATTTTCACATGACCAACTCTTTCAAAAATATTTATACTCGGCATACTAGCTACTATAAATTTACATACCCCAAGCTTTAAATCCAAAATTTCATAATAATCTTTACTAGAACACATAAGAGTATCTTTCCCAACTATAGCAAGGTCTGCAACTCCATGTTCCACATAAGTTATGGCATCAGCTGATTTAACTAAAAAATAATTAATATCATTTTTTTCATCTCTAAAAACTAATTTCCTGCCTTTATTTTTAAGACTTGTACAATCAAATCCTGCTTTTTCAAAAAGCTCAATAGCATCTTTTTCAAGTCTACCTTTAGTTAATGCAATATTTATAGTCATCTATATCTCCTCCTTAACTAGAGAAACCTCTTCACCTGATTCTCTAAGTTTTATAGCATCTTTTAATATTTCAAAATAATTTTCATCATTATATGAAAGTTTTAATGCTTTTTTACTAGGTAAACTCTTTTCACATATTAAACCTGCAATATCATCAACTCGTAGTGAAAAGCCAATAGCCCCAAGTTCTCTACCATAAGAATTCATAAGATTATCATACCTTCCACCTTGCAAAATATCATTTGAAGCCCCATTTATATATGCTTTAAAAACAATACCTGAGTAATAATCTATCTTACTTGCAACACCTAAATCAAAACTCAAATACTTAGCAAATCCAAGGCTTGTAAGCTTATCATTTATTAATTTAAGATAGTCAATATAATCCTTTAGCTCTTTATTTTTAGCTATTGTACTTCCAGTAATCTTATCTATATCTCCAAATAACCAAGGTAATTCTTTAAGACTATCACTCATATCACTAGCAATATCTAAACTCTCTATAAAATAATTTAAATCAACTAATTTTTTACCATCTATAAGTTCTATAAACTTTTTTTCTTTATTTGCATCAAGATTTAACATAGATATTATTTTTTGCATTATACCAATATGTCCAATCTCAATTTTAAAATCATCAAAACCAATATTTTTTAATACTGCTATCCCAAGAACTATTGCTTCTATATCAGAATTCTCTTTATTTTCACCTATTATCTCAATTCCAGCATCAAAAACTTCATTCTTCTTTCCAGATAAGTTTTTATTTACTCTAAAGACTTTTGATGAATATCGTATTCTAAGCGGAAGCTTTTTATCTTTGAGCTTACTTGATACAAGTCTTGCAATAGCAAGTGTAGAGTCAGCTTTAAGACTAAGCATTCTTCCCTCGCAATCATAAAATTTATATAGTTCTTCTTCACTTACTGAGTTAAATATATCCTTAAACTCAAAACTTGGTGTAATAACCTCTTCATAAGCAAAACCATCAAAATAATTATTAAACTTATTTATAACAAAATTTATTTTTTCACATTCACTACCTATAACATCTCTTGCACCTCTTGGAAGTTCTTTTATTTCTTTAAACATTTTCCCTCCTTCCACTTTATCAAGTTAAAGTGTTAAACTACTTATATAGTATTCCAATTACCATTTTTTGTCAATTATTTATTTTAATTTTAATACTGTCAAATTCACTTGTCAATTCATATACTTTATTATTATCAATTTATTTTAATGGAGAAAATTTATGACAAATAATTTAACTAGTAACACATTTAATTACAACCCTTGCCAACCAGATGTTCCAGAAATTTTTAGATCTATAGACCCTTATGCTTGGCATACTATTCCTTATCCTGGTGAGTACTTATATCCACAAGGTGAAGAATTTGCAGCATCAAGCTGGACAACATCTTTTTTAAAGAAAGAAGGAGATTTATTTTTCTTAAACTCTGAATGTCCTTTAAACTTTCCTATAAAAGAACCAGATTTATTATTTGATTTTGAAAAAGAATTTGAATACATCTGTAACATAGCTAAATTTTTAACACCAAAAGAAATAGAACTTGCTCACTACTGGGGATATGGACCTCCAGCAAAACAATTTATGCCAATAGCAGATATACTTATAACAACTTATAAAGTACCTGCTTGTAGAGCACAAAGAATTTTATATATTTTAAACTCTGCATTAAATGATGCATGTACTGTTTGTTGGCACTATAAATATAAATATAAAATTATTAGACCTGTGCAATACAATCCATTATTCAAAGCAGTTCTTCCTACACCAAGACACCCATCATATCCTGCCGGACACTCTGTTTTAGCTGGTTGCACAAGTGCAATACTTAGTCATTTTTTCCCTGCTGAAAAAGAAAAAATTTATAAGCTTGGATTAGAATGTTCTGTTTCAAGATTATATGCTGGTGTTCACTATAAAGCTGATTGTGATGAAGGTTTCACACTTGGAGAATTTATAGGCAAGCAAATTGCTGATGTAACATTTAAAGATATTAATTCTAATCATGCAAGAATTGATTATCAATATACTGAATTTAAAGATGCACCTATATTCCCAGATACTTCAAAACAATACATCTAAAAAATAAAAGGACTAAAGCTATAAATTAAATAACTTTAGTCCTTCATTTTTTTATTTAATCTTGAAATAAATTTCCAAATCCTCCAAGTACACTACCTTCGCCAGTACTTTTTCCACCAGTCTGTGGTGCTGCTGCAAACACTTTTGAAGCAAGTCTACTAAATGGTAAGCTCTGTATCCAAACCTCACCAGGACCTGTTACACTTGCAAAAAATACACCTTCTCCACCAAATAAGCTGTTCTTAATTCCACCTACAAATTGAATATCATAATCTATATCTTTAGTCATAGCTACAAGGCATCCTGTATCAATTTTAACTCTTTCCCCAGGTTGTAACACCTTTCTAGCTATAGTTCCACAAGCATGTATAAATACCATACCATCACCTTCTAATTTTTGAAGAATAAACCCTTCTCCACCAAAGAATCCAGCACCAAGTTTTCTTTTAAAATCAATCCCAACACTAACACCTTTAGCCGCACATAAAAATGCATCTTTCTGGCACACTATTTTCCCTTGATACTGACTTAAATCAAGTGGTACTATCTTTCCTGGATATGGAGATGCAAAAGCAACCTTCTCTTTATAATTACCATTATTGCTGAATAAAGTCATGAATAATCCTTCACCGGTTACTACTCTCTTAGCTGCTCCACCAAGCATCCCAAGAAATCCTCCACCTTTTTTAGAACCATCTCCAAAAATTGTTTCCATTTGAATATCATTATCCATCATCATCATAGCACCAGCCTCTGCTATCACAGCTTCTCGTGGGTCAAGTTCTATTTCAACAAACTGCATATCATTTCCATAAATCTTATAATCTATTTCATCATTATACATACCAACCGCTCCTTTTTTTCTTAGTTAAGTTCATTCTATTATATAAAATAATTTATTACAATTATTATCATATGTATTTTTACATAAAACTATAATAAAAAACTGTTAATAAGTGATTTACTCTACTTACTAACAGCTTCTTAGTTTCTATTTTTTTGCTACTTCTATGACTTCCTTAACAATAAGCGCAATATTTAATAAATCTTTTATATAAATATGCTCTTCAAGCGTATGTGGTTTTCTCTCTCCACTAGATAAATTAACAGACTTTATTCCTTTTCCATTAAATATATTAGTATCACTTCCACCACCTGATGACACAAGTTTTAATTCTAGATTAGCATTTTTACAAGCTTTATCTAAATGACTTATTATCTCTTCATCTTTATTTACAGAAAAAGCTCCATATGATCTAGTAACTTTAATTTCAACTCTACCATTCATATCACTAGCCACTTTTTCAAAAGTTTCTACCATATGTTTTGTCTGCATATCTAAAGATTCTTCTACTGTACTTCTTGCTTCTGCTTCAATAAATACTTCAGGGCAAACTATATTTGTAACTTTACCACCTGATATTGTACCAATATTAGCTGTTGTATTTTCGTCAATTCTTAAAAGTTTCATATTAGCAATTGCTCTTGCTGCTATTTCTATAGCACTAATTCCTGTTTCTGGAGCAACCCCTGCATGAGCTGGCTTTCCAAATATCTTAACTTTTAAATTATCCTGTGCTGGTCCTTTTATTGCAACAATTCCAATTTCTCCACTACTATCTAAAATAAATCCTTTTTTTGATTCAATCTTAGAGTAATCAAGATTTTTTGATCCAAGTAGTCCAACTTCTTCACATATTGTAAAAGCAACTTCAACAGTTGGATAATCAATGTTATTTTCTTTAAGCATCATTATTGCTTCTATAATTCCAGCAATCCCAGCTTTATCATCTCCACCAAGAATAGTTGTTCCATCTGTATATATCATTTCTTCATTAATTAAAGGCTTGATACCTATCCCCGGAGTTACTGTGTCCATATGCCCTGAGAATAATATAGTTTCCCCATCTACAGTTCCTTTTAGTCTTCCAATTATATTACCTTTGCAGTTAGAACCAATTACTTCACCTGCGTTATCATAAGAAACTTCAAATCCTAAACTCTCTAAATCACTAAAAAGTCTATCTGCAAAATCCTTCTCACTATAACTTTCACTATCTATTTTTACATACTCTATAAATCTATTTATTAATCTTTCTTTATTAACCATTTTGCTTCCCCCTACTTTCAACTTTTTTAGACATTTTTCTCTTTAGTTAATTATACTAAAGTTTATATCTCATTAGCAATTATAAATATATTCTTAATACTTAATTAATATTTTATTGCTAAGCTAAATAACAAAAAAAGATTGCCAAGCGGCAATCTTTTTTATATTCCAAATATTTCCTTTTTCATATCACTTAATAAATCTCTGTCCATAGGCTCTAAACCTTCAAGTTTATACTTAACTCCCATAGTTTCATATTTATTAGCACCTAAAACATGATATGGTAAAAGCTCTATCTTTTCTACATTTTTAAGTGTATCAGTAAACTCTTTAACTTTTACTAAATGTTCCTTTGAGTCAGTTATTCCTGGTACTACAACATGTCTTATCCATAATTTTGTATTATTATCCTGACACGCCTTTAAAAATTCAAGTGATTTATCAATATCTTTTCCAACAAGTTCTTTATACCCTTCTTTATCTATATGTTTTACATCAAACATAACTAAATCAGTATATTTTAAAATTTCGTCATACTGTCCAAGACCAACTCCAGCTGTATCAAGTGTTGTATGAATACCTTCTTGTTTACAAAGTTTTAAAGTTTCTATTAAGAAATCTGGCTGAAGAAGTGGGTCCCCACCAGAAAATGTAACTCCACCACCTGATGATTGGAAATAAGTTTTATATCTTCTAATTTTATTTACTAATTCTTGTGGTGTATATTCATCTCCACCATTCATTGCCCAAGTATCTGGATTATGGCAGTATGCACATCTTATTGCACAACCTTGCATAAATGCAACAAATCTTATTCCTGGTCCATCAACAAGTCCCATACTCTCTATTGAATGTATTCTACCTTTTGTCATATAAAACTCCCCCAATTTCTAATTTATTTACAAAAAAGGTATGAAAGCAAAGCCTTCATACCTTTTATTTTCAAACTAACTTTTATAAAGCTGAATGGAATGTTCTGCTTACAACTTCTTGTTGTTGTGCTCTTGTAAGTCTTGTAAAGTTAACAGCATATCCTGAAACTCTTATTGTTAATGTTGGGTACTTCTCTGGATTTTCCATCGCATCAAGTAAAGTATCTCTATTAAATACATTTACATTTAAGTGATGAGCTCCTTGCTTAAAGTAACCATCAAGTAATCCTACAAGATTTGTAATTCTTCCATTCATATCTTTTCCAAGTGCATCTGGAACGATTGAGAATGTATTAGAAACTCCATCTTCACAAACATTATGATAAGGAATTTTAGCTACTGAATTTAAACTTGCAAGCGCTCCACTAGCATCTCTTCCGTGCATTGGGTTAGCTCCTGGTGCAAGTGCTTCTCCAAGCTTTCTTCCATCTGGTGTAGAACCAGTTTTCTTACCATAAACAACGTTTGATGTTATTGTTAAGATTGAAAGTGTATGCTTAGCATCTCTGTATAATGGATGCTTTTTAAGGTATGTGCTGAATAATGTAACAACCTGAACTGCTATATCATCAACTCTATCATCATCATTTCCGTATTTAGGGAATTCTCCTTCAATATCGAAATCTACTGCAATTCCATTTTCATTTCTTATTGGCTTAACTTTAGCATATTTAATAGCACTTAATGAGTCAGCAACAACTGAAAGTCCTGCTATTCCAAATGCCATTAATCTTTCTACTGAAGTATCATGTAATGCCATTTGTCCAGCTTCATAAGCATATTTATCATGCATGAAGTGAATTACATTCATTGTATCAACATATAGCTTAGCTACATAATCAAGAACTTTTCTGTAATTAGCTTTTATTACTTCAAAATCTAAAACTTCGTCTGTTATTGGCTTCATTCCAGCTATAACAGTTTTCCCTGTTTTCTCATCTACTCCACCATTTATTGTGTAAAGTAATGCTTTAGCAAGGTTTGCTCTAGCTCCAAAGAATTGCATTTGCTTACCAATAGTCATAGCTGATACACAACAAGCGATTGAATAATCATCACCATATACTGGTCTCATGATATCATCATTCTCATATTGGATTGAATCTGTTTCTATTGAAATATATGCACAGAATTTTTTAAATCCTTCTGGTAATCTATCTGACCATAAAACTGTTAAGTTTGGCTCTGGTGCAGCTCCAAGATTTATTAATGTATGAAGGTATCTGAATGAGTTTTTAGTAACAAGTGACTTACCATTAACACCCATACCAGCTAACCCTTCTGTTACCCATGTAGGATCTCCAGCAAATAAATCATTATACTCTGGACTTCTAAGGTGTCTTACAAGTCTTAATTTTATGATTAATTGATCAATTAACTCTTGAGCTTCTTTCTCTGTAATTGTTCCATTTTGTAAATCTCTTTCAACATATATGTCTAAGAATGTAGAAGTTCTACCTATTGACATAGCTGCTCCATTATTTTCTTTAATAGCTGCAAGGTATCCAAAGTATAAAGCTTGAATAGCTTCTTGTGCTGTTTGAGCTGGCTTAGAAATATCTGAACCATATCTAGCAGCCATTGCTTTGATTTCACCTAAAGCTCTAATTTGCATGTTTACTTCTTCTCTTTGTCTGATTAAATCATTTAACATATCACCAACAAGTTCATTTAAATCATTTTTCTTTTGAGCTATTAAATAATCTACTCCGTAAAGTGCTATTCTTCTGTAATCTCCTATAATTCTTCCTCTACCATAAGCATCTGGAAGACCTGTTAAAAGACCTGCTGATCTAGCTGCTCTAGTTTCATTTGTATAAGCATCGAAAACTCCTTGGTTATGAGTTTTTCTATACTCATTGAAATGCTTACCTATTTCTGCATCTAACTCAAATCCATACTCTTTTAAAGCTCCTTCAACCATTCTCATACCACCGTATGGGTTTACTATTCTTTTAAGAGGTGCATCTGTTTGAAGTCCTACTATAACTTCGTTATCTTTATCTATATATCCAGCCTCATAATTATTGATTCCTGATACTTTATCAGTAGCAACATCTATGATTCCTTTTTGAATTTCTTCTATAATTAATGCTTTGGCTTTAGCCCAAACTGCATCTGTCTTCTCTGTTGTTCCAGCTAAGAATTCTTTGTCCCCTGTAAATTCTGTATAGTTTTTTTGAATAAAGTTTCTTACGTCAATTCCTTCTGACCAAATTCCACCATTGAATCCATCCCATTGTTTAAACATAACTAAAAAACCTCCTAAAGTTTAATTCGATTGTTAAAAATATAACTATTTTTATACATCACTAAATTTAATTTCTACTCTATAATATTACTTTAACATTATTATTTACCAAAGTAAACATAGTAGTAGTAAATATTACTTTTTCTTAACATTTATCCAATAAAGATACATTTTAACTGTTATCTTACTAGATATCCCCTCATTTGTTTATGTTTATTAATTATTAACATTTACCTATTACTAATTAATAATATTTCTTTTTTAGGAATCTATGTTATATATTACCATTAAAATAGTTATTTTGTTACAAATGTAAGCTATTACATTAATATTTTTTTAACTATCTTTTTTAAAAATATAACTTCGTTTGCCTTAATTTAATTATATCACCCAATTATCCAAATACTTGAATTAACAGAAAATTTAGTATTTAAAAACAATTCCATATAAAACCCTTTAAAATAGCCATTTCATATGCTTAATAAAAAAACAATTTAATTTTTTTATTTTTTTTATAATTATTATCTAAAAAAAATCCAGATATCTTTTATTTTAAAAGATATCTGGATTTTAAATTTATTTATTATTTAATTTTTCTACTTCCTGGTTTAACATATGGTGTCCCTTCTTTACATAATGGGCAATTATCTGCATCATATGTTTCAATGTCAAGCTTAACTGAACTAAACATTGGATATTTAGTTACATTTGTAGAAGTTCTATCAACCATACATATAACAGCTACAACTATTCCACCATGAGCTTCTATTACAGCTGCTGCTTCATTAAAACTTTTTCCTGTTGTAACAACATCTTCTGTTATTATAATTCTTTGACCTTTTTTAATTTCGAAACCTCTTCTTAAAGTCATTTCTCCATTTTCTCTTTCTGTAAATATAGCAGGTTTTCCAAGTTGTCTTCCAATTTCATAAGCAACAACAACTCCGCCCATTGCTGGTCCTACTACTAAATCACATTCAACTTTTGCTTCTTTTAATTTTTCTACAACAATACTTAAAACTTTCTCTGCTTTATCAGGGTATTGTAATACCTTTGCACATTGACAGTATTTATTTGAATGCTTTCCTGAAGATAGTAAGAAGTGACCTTCTAATAATGCACCTGATTCTTTTAAAATTTCTATTACCATAATAAATTCCTCCTAATTTTTCACCATTATATTTTTTATTTATTCTATTTATAAATTAATTATTTTATTATCCCAACTATTTCATTGATATCTTTGATACCCTCTCTTATGCAGAAATCTTCCATACCTTGAATTATCTCTACTCCTGCTGTTGGATTTATAAAATTAATTGTTCCTATTTGTATTGCACTTGCACCAGCCATCATAAATTCTATTGCATCTTCTGCTGTACTAATTCCACCAAGTCCTATAACTGGTATGTCTACAGCTTTTGAAACTTCATAAACCATTCTAAGTGCAATTGGTTTTATAGCAGGACCTGAAAGTCCAGCGAACTTATTATTAAATATAGTTTCTCTTTTATTAATATCAATTGCCATACCTTTTAATGTATTAACAAGTGATATTGAATCTGCTCCACCTTCTTGACATTTTATAGCCATATCAACTATATCTTCTGCATTTGGTGATAATTTAACCATTAATGGTTTATTTGTTAGAGCTTTAATTTTTGCTACTACATCTTTTGCTACATCTGATTTAATACCAAATGCCATTCCACCTGATTTAACATTAGGACAAGATATATTAAGTTCTATCATATCAACATCTGTATCATTTAAAAGAATTATACCTTTTTCATAGTCCTCAATAGTTCCCCCACCAAGGTTAGCAATGATTTTAGTATTAAGGTTTCTCATTTTTGGAAGTTCATTCTTTATAAATCCTTCAACTCCTGGGTTTTGAAGTCCTACTGAATTCATTATCCCTTGTGATGTTTCATATATTCTTATTCCATCATTACCTTGTTTTTCATTTAATGTAAGTCCTTTTGATGAAATCCCACCAAGAATTCCTACATCATAAAAATTATTATACTCTGCTCCAAATCCAAAAGTCCCTGATGCTGCTATTACTGGATTTTTAAAATCTACTCCATTTATATTAACTTTTAACATAGATATCCCTCCTAAAATTCAACATCAAGTCCATTAAATACTGGACCATCTTTGCATACTCTTTTATTTCCTGACTTTGTTTTACATGTACATACAAGACATGCTCCAACTCCACAAGCCATATGTTTCTCCATAGAAATATATACATTAACACTATTTTCTTTGCATATTTCTACAACCCTCTTCATCATAACCTCTGGTCCACAACAAAGAACTGTATCATACTGCTTTATATTTCTAAGAAGTGGATCTGTTACAAATCCTTTTTCTCCATGTTTACCACTATTCGTAGCTATAAAAGTTTCATTAACATAATTTGATATTTCATCAGTAAGATATACATCTTCTCTAAATCCACCATAGAAATCTGCTTTTTCTATGCCATTTAGTTTAAGCTGTTTTGCAAGTTCAAGCATAGGTGCAACACCTATTCCTCCACCAACTATTGCAACTCTTCCATATTCCTTCTGTGTATCAAATCCATTACCAAGTGGTCCTATAAGTTTAAGCTCACTCCCCACCTTCATCTTTTCAAGTTCTTTTGTTCCAATTCCAACAACGGCATAAACAAATCTTATAATATCATCTTCAACTTCACATACACTTATTGGTCTTCCAAGGAAAGCAAGTTCTCCTTTAAGCATATAAAACTGTCCTGCTTTAACACCTGATTTATGCTTTACCTTCATAGAAAAAATCCCATTTGAAATCTCTTTATTTTCAGTAACAATAGTATTTACAAACTCCATAGCCATATAAACTTTCTCCTTTAACACTCAGATTATTTTAATCTCTCTACAGCACTTTTTATTTCATCTCTCATTCTTATAGCTTCATTTCTAGAACATTTTGCAAAGTTTAACTCATCATTTTGCTCTTTATATGCAAGTAAAATCTTTCTTGATGAATTTACAACGCCACCATTTCCATTATTTAAATACTTAGCTACATCTTCAGCTTTTCCACCTTGTGCTCCATAACCTGGAATTAAGAAAAACATGTTTTTAAAATCATCTCTTATTTTTTCTGCATTCTCACTATGAGTACATCCTATAACGCCACCAATTGCACTATATCCTGATGTTCCTATAGAACTTTCTCCAAGAGATGTTATCTTTTCTCCTACTATGTCATATATAGTTTTACTTTCTTCACTTTTAACAAACTCTATATCTTGTGCTCCTTTGTTAGAAGTTCTAACAAGTACAAATGCTCCTTTTTTACCACTTTCAAAGTATGGCATATAAGGCTCTATACTATCCATCCCCATATATGGGCTAAGTGTTATAAAATCTGCTTCAAAATCTCCCTCAAAGTGAGCTTTTGCATACATTGTTGCAGTTGCTGCTATATCTCCTCTTTTTATATCTGCTATACTTATAGCTTCTTTTTCTCTTAAATATTCAAGAGTTCTTTTATAAGCCATTAATCCTTCAAGACCTAACGCTTCATAATATGCTATTTGTACTTTAAAGCATGATACAACATCTAATGTTTCATCTATTATTTCTTTATTAAAAGCAAATAAATAATCTGCTACTTTATTATCAAATTTATTTTTAAAAAACTCTGGTATATAATCTACACTTGTATCAAGTCCTAAACACACAACACCATTTTGTTCTACTTTTTCATATAATTTATCTATTATCATTTCTTTATCCCCCTAAAATTTACTGCTATAAACAACTTTTCCAGCTTTTATAGTCATTAATATATCACCATATAACTTAATTCCATCAAAAGGAGTATTTTTACTTTTTGATACAAGTTTTTGTCTATCAACAATAAACTCTTTATCTGTATCAATTAATACTAAATCTCCATCAAATCCAATTTGAATTTTACCTTTATTTATATTAAGTATTTCCCCTGGTCTACCACTCATTAGATCAGAGATCTTATTAAGATTCATTCCTTCTTCTTTAACAAGTTTTGTATAAACTACTGAGAAAGCAAGTTCTATACCTGTAAGTCCTGGTGCACCTTTTTCTTTTTCCTCATCTGTATGCGGTGCATGGTCTGTTCCTATACAATCTACAACACCTTGTCTTATAGAATCTATTACAGCTTTCACATCCTCTTTTTCTCTTATTGGAGGATTTACTCTATAATTGCTTATACTTGTATCAAAGAATATATGATGTGGTGTTACCTCACATGTAATATTCTCTGCTACATCTTTAGCTCTTTTAATCTCTTCAAGTGCTTCTATTGTACTAACATGCGACATATGAAGTTTAGCTCCTGTATACTTTGCAAGTTCTAAATCTCTATGTGTCATCATATTTTCTGCAAGTCGCATACTAATTTTTGATAAATCATGATCTTCTGCATGTGACATAACAATCCAGTTATTTCTTTTAGCTATAAGCATAGCATCATGCATTATCTTAGAATCACACACGCCTCTTCCATCATCAGTTATAACTTTTATTCTATCAGTTCCCTCAAAGTTATCTAAATGACTTAAAGTTTTTCCATCTAAGTTCTTTGTTATAGTACAACACTGATATGCATCTACAAGCCCTACTTCTTTTGCTCTATTTTCAACCATATTTATAACTTCTAAAGTGCTTGATATAGGATTTGTATTCCCCATAAGTGTAACTGCTGTGTATCCACCCCTTGAGGCTGCCTTTGATCCTGTTTCTATATCTTCCTTATGTGTAAAACCTGGATCTCTAAAGTGTGCATGTGTATCAATAAATGCTGGCATTACAACCTTTCCCTGTGCATCTATAGTTTCACAATCTTTCTCTATCTTTTCCCCAATTTCTTTTATAATTCCATTCTCTATATAAATATCGCCATAAAAATTATGCGATTTATCAATTCCATTTACATTTTTTATTAATAGATTCATAAATATCATCTCCTATATAAAATTAATTATTTAAATTTAATCTCATTGCTACAAAAATCACAAGTATATTTCCCTTTTTCTTTATCAACTAAAGTAAATGTTGGCTTAACATAATTTTCATGATTAGTTACACATTTTTGATTTTCACATTTTTTAATTTTATATTCCATTTATGCTACCCCCAAAAGTTTTGCTATTAATGCCATTCTTACATACATCCCTATTTTAGCTTGACTAAAATATTTAGCTCTTTTATCCGCATCTACCTCATAACTAATTTCATTAACCCTTGGTAGTGGATGTAATACTATCATGTCCTCTTTTGCAAGTTTCATCTTATTTAAATCTAAGATATAACTATCTTTTAATCTATCATACTCTTTTTCATCATCAAATCTTTCTTTTTGTATTCTTGTCATATAAAGAATATCACATTCCTTGATGCCTTCTTCTAAGCTCTCAATTTCTTCATACTCTAAATTATTTTTTTCAAGTATTTCTTCTCTTATATAATCTGGAACTCTAAGCTCCTTTGGTGATATTAGTATAAACTTATTATTTTTATATCTTGATAAAGCCTTAATAAGCGAATGTACTGTTCTTCCATATTTTAAATCGCCACAGAGTGCTATAACATTACCATCTAATTTTTTCATATATTTTTTTATTGTAAATAAATCGGTTAAGGTTTGAGTTGGATGTTGATGCCCTCCATCACCTGCATTTATAACTGGTGCCTGTGAGTACATTGATGCAAGCTTTGCTGATCCTTCAAGAGGATGTCTCATTGCTATAACATCTGCATAACAGCCGACTGTTTGAATTGTGTCCCTTATAGATTCTCCCTTTGATACAGAGCTTGCCTTTGCATCTGAAAAACCTAGGACTTGTCCCCCAAGTCTTAACATAGCTGCCTCAAATGACAATCTAGTTCTCGTACTTGGTTCATAGAAAAGTGTCGCAAGTATTTTACCCTTACATAATTCAGCAAAATCACTTGGATTTTTTATTATTTGATTGGAAAGCTCAAAAATTTCATCAATTTCTTCTATCGTAAAATCTTTAGGCTCTATAAGATGTTTATGTTTTAAGTCATTTACTCTCATGTTATTCACTCCTTTTTAACCTCTCTGTGTTAAATTTAAAGAAGATATAGTACAATTTTTTACAAAAAAAAGCCCTCCGTATAAAGGAAGACTTGTATCGCACTAAATCAAGACAAATATAGTGTTTATCTCAAAATCAACTTCCTTATTGACCTCTCTGGATCAAATTAAAGGTTTCTTAAATTGACTTTATTCTACCATTTTATAAATTTTATGTCAAGAAATTAATTCCACTTCGTCATAATATTATCCCACATCATTTTTCCAACCTTAGCAAGAGTCATAGTTCCATAAACAGAATTAGGTATATTTGATGACATAACTGCAAATGTAAATTCACCCTTATTAATCTTTATAAATTCTGTATCATTCTCTATTCCCTTCTTATCTCCACTCTTACTTGATATATCAAATTTCAAATCATCTGGAATATATAGTGCAAGCTTATTTTTTTTCTGTTGCCTTGCTAAAATATCAATAAGCATTGTAGAATTCTCTCTATTTAAAAATGTAGCCTGATGAAGCACTTTCCAAATTATACATAGATCCCTCGAACTAATAATATTTTCTATCTCCACTGGTGTTCTCTCATCATTAGTTTTTCTATTAAGCGTTGTATTTTTAAGACCAAGTATTCCTATTGTCTCATTTATTTTCCCCATACCAACTATATCTATAATTTTATTAGCAGCAGTATTATCACTTTGTATAAGCATTGCTACAAGTAATTCAAATATTGTATATTCTCTATCATTAAATTCATGTATTATTCCATTACCATATACTTTATCTTCTTTTTCAATTTTTATTTTATCTAAGAAGCTAATTCTTTTTTCCTCTTCTTCTTTTATAAGTGCTATGGCTATTGGCAGTTTCATACATCCTGCTGCTGTCATTTTAACGTTTTCATTATACCCGAATACATATCCACTTCTTAAATCCTCAAAATGAAAACTATAATCACCTATTCTTGTATCTAAATAATCCTCTATTTCTTGCATTAAATAACACCCACTTTTCAAATATATTTTTATTATTGCTAGCTAGTATAAATATATTCATATGCCATCATTCCTATACTTATTTTTTAAAATAAAAAAAGACCCATAGATTTCTCTATGGATCATGGAATAATTAGTCTGCTAAGTTTGCGATTAATTCTGCAATACCTTCTGCAGCAGCAGCTTCGTCATCACCATTAGCGATTACTGTTACCTTTGCATCTCTACCAACAGCTAATGATAAAACACCTATTAAACTCTTAACATTTGCTTTTTTACCATTAAACTCTAAACTTACATCTGATTTGAAAGATGAAGCCTTTTTTACTAATAATGTAGCAGGTCTAGCATGTAAACCTGTTGCATTTTTAACTAAAACTTCTTTAGTTATCATTACACACACCTCTTTTAATTTATATTTTAATATAAAACGTATTTATATCTATATACTATTATAATAATTTTTACTAAAAATTTCAACAAAAATTCTATTTATCTCATTGCTTTTACAAATGTTTCTATTCTATTCATACCTTTTACAATATTTTCCTCAGAAGTAGCATAAGAAAGTCTAATATAATCATCATTTCCAAATGCAATACCAGGTATTAGCATGACATTCTCATTTTCTAATAATTTATTTGTAAATTCTGATGAACTTTTTATTTCATCATTAAACAAATTCGAAACATTTATAAAACAATAAAATGCTCCTTTTGGAGTAATATAAGTAATATCTTTAATATTTTTTAAATGCTTAACCATTAAATTTCTTCTTTTTTCAAATATTTCAACCATTTTATTAAGTTCTTCATCCTCTCCTATTAATGCTTCAAGACCAGCATATTGTGCTATTGTATTAGGATTTGATGTAGTATGACTTTGTATTGTAGACATAATTTTTGTAATTTCTTTATTTGCACCACAGTATCCAAGTCTCCACCCTGTCATTGCATGTGATTTAGAAAAACCATTTATAACAATAGTTCTATTAAAAGCATCATCACTGATACTCGCTATGCTAATATGTGGATTATTCTGATTATCATAATTTAACTTTTCATAAATTTCATCAGATATAATAAATAAATCTAATTCCTCACAAACTTTTGCAATATCCTCAAGTTCTTCTTTTGTATATATTGCACCTGTTGGATTATTAGGACTATTTATTATAATAGCTTTTGTCTTGTTTGTTAAATTATCTTTTATATCCTTTGATGTTAATTTAAAATCTGTTTTTTCAGATGTTTTTACTAAAATTGGAACACCATCTGCAAGTTTTATAAGTTCTGGATAACTAACCCAATATGGAACTGCCATTATAACTTCATCAAAAGGATTAAGAATTGCTAAAAATGAATTAGCAAGACTTTGTTTCGCCCCTGTTGATACTACAATATTAGATTCTTCAAAGTTCAAATTATTATCATTTTTAAATTTCCCACATATAGCAGTCTTTAGCTCAATCATTCCTGATGCTGCTGTATACTTATTTTTTCCAGCATCCATAGCCATTTTTGCTGCATTAATAATATTTTTAGGAGTATTAAAATCAGGTTCCCCAACCCCAAAACTTATTACATCTATACCAGATTTCCTCATTTCTCCTGCCTTTGCAGTTAACTCAAGTGTCACTGATGCTGACATATTTTTAGCTTTTTTTGATAATTCTTTCATAACCCCGCCTCCAATAAACATTAAATATATTTATTTAAAATATATCATTTTTATTTTCAAAAGTAAACATTTGTTAATTTATAAAAAAAACACATTTTACTGATGTAAAATGTGTTTTAACTCTAATTCTAATATTTACTTTGCATAATCAACTGCACGAGTTTCTCTAATAACATTGATCTTGATTTGTCCTGGATATTCAAGTTTACTTTCAACATCCTTAACAATATTTCTAACAAGTTCAATAGCTCCTGCATCATCAATTACATCTGGTTTAACCATTATTCTAATTTCTCTACCTGCTTGAATAGCATATGATTTCTCTACACCATCATATGAATCTGCTATTTCTTCTAATTTTTCTAGTCTTTTAATGTAAGCTTCTAAAGTTTCTCTTCTAGCCCCTGGTCTTGCTGCTGATATAGCATCTGCTGCCTGAACAAGTACTGCTTCTAAACTTTCCATCTCAACATCACCATGATGTGCTGCTATAGCATTCACCACGATACTAGATTCATTATATTTCTTAGCTAAATCTCCACTAATAAGTGCGTGAGGTCCTTCAATCTCTTGATCTACACCTTTTCCTATATCGTGTAAAAGTGCAGCTCTCTTAGCTATTGTTGGATCCATTCCAAGCTCTGATGCCATAAGCCCAGCAAGATATGATACTTCTATAGAATGCTTAAGAACATTTTGACCATAACTTGTTCTATACTTAAGTCTTCCTAAAAGTTTAATTATCTCTGGGTGTAATCCATGTACACCAGTTTCAAATGTAGCTTGTTCTCCCTCTTCTTTGATATCATTTTCAACATCTCTAATTGACTTCTCAACCATCTCTTCAATTCTTGCTGGATGAATTCTTCCATCAACTATTAATTTTTCAAGTGCCATTCTAGCAACTTCTCTTCTTACAGGATCAAAGCTTGAAAGTATAACTGCTTCTGGAGTGTCATCAATTATTAAATCTACCCCTGTAAGTGTCTCAAGCGTTCTTATATTTCTACCTTCTCTCCCTATAATTCTACCCTTCATTTCATCATTAGGTAATGCTACAACATGAACAGTTGTTTCTGATACGTGATCAGCAGCACATCTTTGAATAGCCGTAGTTATTATTTCTCTAGCTTTTTTATCAGCTTCTTCCTTAGCTTTATTCTCCATGTCCTTGATCATCATTATACTTTCATGTTTAATTTCTCTTCTTACTTCATCTAATAAAATTTCTTTTGCATTTGAGCTTGTTAAACCTGATATTCTTTCAAGTTCCTCTCTTTGCTTAAGGTGTAATCCCTGTATGCTTGCCTCTAAATCTTCAACTTCTTGTATTTTGACATTTATACTCTCATCTTTCTTATCTAACACATCAGCTTTCTTATCTAAAGATTCTTCTCTTTGTATAACTCTTTTCTCTAATCTTTGAACTTCATTTCTTCTCTCACGAGACTCTTTTTCAACATCAGATCTTAATCTGTGTGCCTCTTCCTTAGCTTCTAATATAGCTTCTTTCTTAATTGCATCGGCATCTTTCTTTGCAGTTTCAAGTTTGTTTTCAGCATCTTTCACTAAAGTATCCACCTTAGTTTCTGTAGCTTTTTGTATTGACTTGTAAACTATAAAACCACCAATAATTACAATTGCTATCGCTATTATTATCATTATTATTCCTGTATCCATAATACAAACTCCTCCCTGCGTAGGCATCTATAAAGCAATATTTAGCCATTTATAAGGTTTTTGTTTGTCTTAAATAAAATACTAATTAATCAATTACATAAAACCAGTATTTGTTATTATTGTATAGCATATAATTTCTTATGTCAAGATTATGGAAGTATTCTCTCCCTTAAAATTACAAATATTTCACACTAAATAATTCCTTTATTATTCTATACTAAAAATAAAAAAAAACACCACCTAAATCGGTGATGTTTTCTTTTATTTATTTGTATTAATTACTGATTTGTTTTTAACAAAGTAATCTACACCAGAAATTATTGTTATTATTAAAGCGATATATAAAGTGATATCTGGCACATAAGCAAAGAATTGTATTAATAATTTGCTTGAATTAATAATATCTGCAATAAATGGCGTAGTTGCTATATTTGCAACTATTAGTAATAATACTATTGCTATCATTTGGAATACTGTTTTTATTTTTCCCCAATTACTCGCAGCAATGACATGTCCTTCTGCTGCTGCAACAGATCTTAGACCTGATACTGCAAATTCTCTAGCTATTATAATAACAGCAATCCATGCTGGTATTATATTTATACCAACAAGTGTTATAAGTGCTGCTGTAACTAATAATTTATCTGCAAGTGGATCCATAAATTTTCCAAAGTTAGTAACTTGATTTCTACTTCTAGCTATATATCCATCTAATTTATCAGTTATTGATGCTAGTATAAATATGATTGTAGCTATAAGTGTTCCATATGGTATTATGTCAGTCGACATACATAATAAAAATATTGGAACAAGTATAACCCTTAATACTGTCAATTTATTTGCTAAATTCATTCTTTACACTCCTATTATTCTAGTAATTAACCGTCTAACTTAAGACAACTAAAAATAACTATTATTAACAACTCATTTAGTCCTATATAATATTATAACAATTTCTATATTATTGTCTATAATTTTGAGTCTTTAAATTTAAATATATTATAAATTTTCTATTTCTTCTTTACTAATTAATACATGTCTTGGCTTATTTCCATCTTTTTCTGATATAATTCCCATCTCTTCCATCTGTTCTATCATTCTAGCAGCTCTATTAAATCCTATTTTTAACCTTCGCTGTATGAAAGAAGCTGAAACTTGTCCACTATCTACAATAAGTTTTATTGCTTCATCTATCAAATCATCCTGATCATCTGATGAGCTACCACCTTTACCACCCGATACTGCACTTTCCATATGCTTATTAATCTCCTCTTCATAGTTGTTTGAAATTTTATTCTCTAAACACTTCACATGTTCTACAACCTGCTCAACCTCTTCTTCAGAAATAAAAGCACCTTGTACTCTCATATTACCAGATTTCCCTATAGGGTGGAATAACATATCCCCTCTACCTAAAAGTTTCTCTGCACCTGTGCTATCAAGTATAGTTCGTGAATCAATCTGACTTGATACAGAAAATGATATTCTTGATGGAATATTAGCTTTAATAACTCCTGTTATTACATCAACTGATGGTCTTTGTGTTGCTATAACTAAATGCATACCTGCCGCTCTAGCTTTTTGTGCAAGTCTACAAATATAATCTTCCACATCACCTGGACAAACCATCATAAGGTCAGCAAGCTCATCTACAATAATAACTATATAAGGAAGTCTTTCTCCATTTTTAACTCTACCAATTTCAATCATATTATTATATGAACCAATATTTCTTGCTCCATTTTCTGCAAAAAGATTATACCTTCTATCCATTTCTTTAACTGCCCAAAATAATGCACCAGATGCCTTTTTAGGGTCTGTAACAACTGGTATAAGTAAATGTGGAATACCATTATAAACACTAAGTTCAACAACTTTTGGGTCAACCATTAAAAGCTTAACTTCATCTGGAGAATATTTATATAAAATACTTACAATAAGTGTATTTATACAAACACTTTTTCCAGAACCAGTTGCACCTGCTATAAGTAAATGTGGCATTGCTGATAAATCAACTACTACTGGTTTTCCCTCTATACTTTTACCAAGAGCACATGCAACATTTGATTTACTATCATTAAAATCATTTGTCTCTATTATTTCTCTAAAATAAACTGGTGTTTGCTTTAAATTAGGAACTTCTATTCCAACCGCAGCTTTCCCTGGAATAGGTGCTTCTATTCTAACCGCACCTGCTGCTGCAAGACCTAGTGCTATATCATTTGAAAGATTTACAATTTTATTAACCTTTATACCTGCTCGTGGTTGTATTTCATACCTTGTAACAGATGGACCCTTAGTTACATTTAAAAGTTCTGCCTGAACTCCAAAACTAAGCAATACCTCTTCTAACTTATTAGCATTTCTTAAAAGTTCTTGTTTCTCCTCAGGTGTCATTTCTGACCTTGTATTTACTTTTAAAAGATCTGCTGTTGGAAATAGATACTCATTTTTTTTAATAATTTCTTCATCAATAATATCTTCAGATTCATTTTTTTCAGCATACCTAACTTTTTCAGTTTTAATTACTGGTACACGTTCTATTTCTTTTTCCTTAGCTACACTAATATCATTATGTATAGTTTCATCTTTTACACTTGTATCTCTAGTTTCCATTATTATTTTGCTCTCAACACTATCTTTCCTAATCTCTTCATTCTTAATTCTACTAAAATCTAAGACTTCAATAACCTCTAATGACTCATTATTTTTTTTCTCTTTAATATTATCATTAGATATTTCTAACACTTCTTCATCTTTATCATTCTCTTCAAGCGTTACATTATTCATAAAGTCTATCATTTTCATTCTATTCTCAACTTCACTCCTAAGATTATTATCCGATATAGTATCATCAATATTATTACTTTCATTATTATTCCTAACTTGTGTATTTCTATTAGCCACTTTAATATTTGATAGCTTTTCTCTTTGTGTATTTATTTTTTTAGTAGCTTTTTTTTGAATCTTTTTCCCCTTACTATGAACATCATATGCAACCCCTCTTATATTATAGTTAAATACAAGTATAGAACATATTACATATGCTGCAGCTATTAATATATATATACCAACATCACCTATAAGCTTATACAGCGGTAATATTATAATAAAAGTTATAAAACCACCATGTAAATACGTATTAGAAACTAAAAACTTTCCAAAAGAATTTATTATATCCTTATCTACATATAATTTCATATTTATTGTTTGTATAAGAATAATACTAACTATAACAATTCCTGATATTCCCCAATATTTTCTTGTTATAGTTAACTTTTGTTTTAAAAAATAGTGCTTTACCGATATATATAAACAAAATATTGGTATAAGAAAAGCACCTATTCCAAATAACGTTATAAATATTTCTTTAGATATTGTACTTAAATATCCAAGTTTATTTGTATATAGGCTAAACATAAATATTAACGAACATGCAATTGCTACAATTCCATATATTTCACTATTATTTTTTTCAGACTTCACTTCTCTTGAAATACTCTTTGTATCCCTTCTTTGCTTTTTATTACTATTTTTTCCCGTCTTTTTGGCAGTTGCCATCCTGCTAAATCACCTCTCTTGTAATTTTAATTTCCGTATAAATTAAAAAATCCCCATAAAAAATACATATACTTGATATTTTACTCTTAAAAAAGAAATCAATCAATTATTTATTAGTTAAAATTATGTAAAAAAAGTCATAGAATATATCTATGACTTCTTTCCTATTAATTCATCTAGTTTTTTCATTGCTACACTTACTCCACCGAGTTCATCAATAATACCTGCTTTTACAGCCTCATCTCCAATAAGAATAGAACCCATATCATTAAGTAAATCATTTGTCTTAAGCATTAATTTTTTTAAATTACTTTTACTTATTTTAGAATTTCTGACAACAAAATCATCTATTCGTTCTTGCATTTTTTCAAAGTACTTAAAAGTTTGTGATACTCCTATAACAAGACCTGTCATTCTAATTGGATGGACAATCATAGTTGCTGATGGTGAAATAAATGAATAATTAGTAGCTGTTGCTAGTGGAACTCCAATAGAATGTCCACCACCTATAACTAATGATACACTTGGCTTACTCATACTGCTTATTATCTCAGCTATTGCAAGACCTGCTTCTACATCTCCACCAACAGTATTTAAAAGAAATAGTACACCTTTTACTTTTTCGCTTCTTTCAATCTCAATAAGCTGTGGTATCATATGTTCATACTTTGTTGTTTTCATCTGTGGATTTGACTCTTGATGACCTTCAATTAATCCAATAATACTTATAACTTGTATATTATCCTCTTTTTTCCGTTTATCATCTTCTTCAGTTTTATCTATATTTCCAATAGATTTTATTTGACCAATCTTTGACTCATTATCATCAACTTTACTTTCTTCCGTCTTTATAACTTTTTCTTTTTCAATATCTTCTTCATTTAAAAACATAAAAACCCCTCCTGCATATACTTATAATTTGCAAGAAAGGTCCTATTTATTCATTATTAAAGAAATACTTTATGAAGAGAGTTTATAGCTTCTTGTACTTTTGCAGTTTCAACAAGGCACCATATAGTCATATGTGAGTCAGCACTTTGCAAAACATCTATACCTTTTTTATCTAAAGTAGCAACTATTTTAGCCATTACTCCTGGTATACCTCTCATTTTAGTACCAACAACAGCTATCTTACTTAAGTTCTCAATCAATTCAAATTTTATATTATGTTTAGTCATTATATCTTCAAATAAAATTTTCTTTTCATCACATATTGTAAATATTTTTTGCTTCGGGAAAATATTTATAAGGTCTAAACTTATACCCTCATCAGCTAATATAGTTAAAACATCTCTATACATATCTTTATTATCTTTATTTTGATTTGCATCTATTTCAACTTGAATTCTATTTGTTTGATGTGTTATACCTGTAATAATATTATTAGCTTCTCTATCACCAATGCTATCTATTCTAGTTCCTTTACAATCTGACATTGTATTTTTAATTATTAACGGTATATTACCTCTCATTGCAGCTTCTACAGCTCTTGGGTGTATAACTTTTGCACCTTGTTCTGCTAACTCAAATATTTCATTATAACTTATTTTATTTATAAGCTTTGCATCACAAACTATTCTAGGGTCCGCAGTCATCATTCCATCTACATCAGTAAATATTTGAACTTCCTTTGCTGAAAGTGAAGCACCTAAAATTGCACCTGTAGTATCACTACCACCCCTTCCAAGTGTTGTAAAAAATCCATCTCTATTAATCCCTTGGAAACCTGCTACTACTGGAACTCTTCCACTCTTTAACACTTCTAAAATATGTTTAGGATCAATATCAATAGGTTCTGCTTCCTTAAAATTGCTATCAGTTAATATCCCAGCCTGTCCACCTGTTAATGGAACAGCATTAATACCAGCCTCTAAAAACTCATTACTCATAGCTACTGTACTAATTATTTCACCACATGCCATAAGCATATCTGTAGCCATTTTATTCTCTTCTTTAAACTTATCCCCAACAAGTCCTAAAAGAGAATCAGTTGCATAAGGCTCCCCTTTTCTACCCATAGCAGAAACAACCACAACTGGCATTTCCCCTAAATCTAATACTTCTCTAACTTTTCTAATTACCATTTCTCTTCGTTCTTTTGTTGATACTGATGTACCACCAAACTTTTGAACTATAATATCCACTAGACCACGCCCCTATAAATTTACTTTTCGCATAAGCTCTTGCTCTGCATCTAAAATAATAGTTCGAGCTCCAATTTTTCTAACATACTCCCAATCTACTTCATAATAATCAGGTGAATTGTTTAAAAAACCAAATTTACTGCTCCCTATATTTAATAATAATAATTTAAAATTACCTTTATCGTCAACAATTATATCATTACTTGCAAGAGTCTCATACTTTTCTCCATCATTAACATTTATTATTTCATACTTTTCAATTTCACTTAAATATTTTATATTACTCATCATATATCACCCCTATTATATTAAATTATGAGGAAACAATGATAGATATGATAAAAATGTATAAAATAAAAGGGCAATTTTTTCAAATTGCCCATCTACTACTTCTGTTCTTCTGTTTCTTTTTTTGCTGCTTCATCAACTAAAACATCTCTTCTTGAAAGATTAACTCTTCCTTGAGGATCTATTTCTGTGATTTTTACTAATATTTCATCACCAACTGAAACAACATCTTCAACCTTATTAACTCTCTCTAGAGCTAATTTAGATATGTGTACTAATCCTTCTTTATTAGGAAGAATTTCTACAAAAGCACCAAAAGTAGTTATTTTAGTAACTTTCCCAAGATATACTTCACCTGGTTTAAGCTCTTTTGTTAATCCTTCGATTATCGCCATTGCTTCTTTAACACCAGCTGAACTTTCTGAAGATACGAATACTAAACCATCTTCTTTTATGTCAATCTTAACTCCAGTATCGGCTATAATTTTATTTATAATCTTACCACCAGCACCTATTACATCTCTGATTTTATCAGGGTTGATTCTAAGTGTTGAAGTTTTAGGAGCATAGAATGAAACTTCTTCTCTAGCTGCAGGAATACATTCTTTAATTTTATCAAGGATATGCATTCTAGCAACTCTAGCATCAACTATAGCGTTTCTGATTATAGATTCTGATAAACCTGCAATCTTTGTATCAACTTGTATTGATGTTATACCTTTTTCAGTTCCAGCAACTTTAAAGTCCATATCTCCAAAGAAATCTTCTATTCCTTGAATATCTGTTAAAACGCCTTCTTCTGTTAAGTCATCTGATGTGATAAGTCCCATAGCAATTCCTGCTGCAGGTCTCTTAAGTGGAACACCAGCTGCTAAAAGCGCAAGTGTACTACCACAAACTGAAGCCTGTGATGTAGATCCATTTGAACTTAAAACTTCTGAAACAAGTCTTATTGTATATGGGAAATCATTCTCTGAAGGTATAAGCGGCTCTAAAGCTCTTTCAGCTAAAGCACCATGACCTATTTCTCTTCTTCCTGGACCTCTTAAAGGTCTAACTTCTCCAACACTATAAGCTGGGAAATTATAATGATGCATATATCTTTTTTGAACTTCTTCACTTAATCCATCAAGTGTTTGATATTCTCCAACACCACCAAGTGTAGCCACAGTCATTACTTGTGTAGCCCCTCTTGTAAATAGACCTGTACCATGAGTTCTTGGTAATATGTCAATTTCACAACCAATCTCTCTTACTTTATTGAAAGGTCTACCATCTGGTCTTAACTTTTCTTTAAGTAACATGTGTCTAACACATTTCTTTTGAGTGTTGTAAATAGCTTCTGCAACATCTGATAATTTCTCTGCATACTTCTCATTGAATTCCTCAGATATTTTACCTTTAACGATACTCATAGCTTCATTTCTAGCATCTTTATCAATTATGTGCATAGCTTCATTAATCATATCATGAGCAAAAGCTTTTATATCAGCTTGAACTTGTGCATCAACTTCATGAAGTTCTGGAACTATTTTTTCTTTTCCAAATGAAGCCATAGCTTCTTCTTGGAATTTTATTATTGGTTGACATTCATCAAATCCAAATTTAATAGCACTTATCATAACTTCTTCAGGTATTTCATTTCCACCTGCTTCTATCATCATAACTCTCTCACTTGTAGAACAAACTGTTAATTGCATTTCACTTTTAGCTCTTTGCTCTGAATTAGGGTTTGTTATGAACTCACCACCTATTAAACCTACTTGCACTGCTGCAACTGGTGTTGTATATGGTACACTTGATAAGCATAATGCTGTAGATGCAGCATTTATAGCTAATATTTCTGGTAAATTATCCATTTCTACTGAAACAACAGTACAAACAACCTGAACATCACTTCTATATCCATTAGGGAAAAGTGGTCTTATTGTTCTATCAACAGCTCTACCATTTAATATTGAATGCTGTGATGGTCTTCCTTCTCTTTTGATAAATCCTCCTGGGATTTTACCAACTGAGTAAAGTCTTTCTTCATATTCAACACTTAACGGGAAAAAGTCTATACCCTCTCTTGGTTTTTCTGATGCATTTGCATTTGTTAAAATTACAGTATCTCCATAACTCATAAAAATAGCTGCATCTGATAACATTCCTATTCTACCAAACTCTACTTTTAGAGTTCTTCCTGCTAATTGTATTTCGTGTGTATTAATCATACTGAATACCTCCTTTCAATAACTAACTGGTAAAAGTTTATAATTTAAATATTTTTAAAATAATAGAGCGGAATATACCCGCTCTACTAAATTTATTTTTTATTAAAAGACTATCTTCTTAATTCTAAAGCTTTTATTACAGTTCTATATCTTTCGATATCTTGCTTAGTTAAGTAGTTTAATAATCCTCTTCTTTGTCCAACCATCATTAAAAGACCTCTTCTTGAGTGGTGATCTTTCTTGTGCATTTTTAAGTGACCTGTTAACATGTTAATTCTTTCTGTTAAAAGAGCGATTTGAACCTCTGGTGAACCAGTGTCCCCTTCGTGTCTTCCGTATTGTACGATTAATTCTTCTTTTCTAGCTTTATCCATTGATAAACACCTCCGTTATATTATCCCCTAAGCTCCATGAAAAAGGCGTTACCCAAAATCTTAGAACTAGGTTCTATATGATTATATCAAAAGTCTATTTTATTGTAAATAACGTTTTACAAATTCTTTTTTATTTTTCTCTGATATGCATACATTTTATCTTTTTCTAGCTGTTTTTTCAAACTTTCTAATGAATCGAACTTTTTTTCTCCTCGAATCCACTCAATAAAATGTACTGAAATATTTTTATTATAAATATCTTTTGAAAAATTTAGTATATAAGTTTCAACTGTTGTCGCATTTCCATTGACAGTTGGATTATTCCCAACAGAAGTTATGCTCTTAAATAAAACACCTTCAATCTCTGTATTCGTATAATAAACACCAATTTTAGGCAATGCAACCTTTTTATCTATATCTAAATTAGCAGTTGGAAATCCTATTGTTCTTCCTAATTTTTTACCTCCAATAATTTTTCCATCTAATGTGAAATTTCTTGTAAGCAAATCATTAGCTAATTCAATACTTCCTTTAGATATAAGTTCTCTTATACTACTTGAACTTACTATCTTCCCTTCTGATTTATATGCTTTTTTAACAATAAGCTCAAAATTATACTTTTCGCTTAATTTTTCTAAAAGTTTTATATCACCTTTATTTTTATATCCAAATCTATAATTGAATCCAACTACAAATCCTTTTGTATTAAATCTTTTTAGCAGGAAAATAATAAATTCCTCTGCCTCCATTGTCATCATCTCTAAATCAAATTTATATAAACAGACAATATCAACACCTAAATTTTCTAAAACAGATATTTTTTCTTTGTTACTCATTATAATTTTAGGTATAGAAGCTTTATTTATAATAGTTAATGGATGATTTTCAAATGTATAAACCATACTTCGAGAGTTTTTTTCCTTACATATTTTCAACAGTTCATCTATAAGTGTTAAATGACCTTTATGTAGTCCATCAAAACTACCTAGTGCAATATAAGTCTTTTCTTTTAATCTACCCCTAAAAGTTTGATCTATTAACATCATACTTATTACCCCTCTACTAATTGTTTTTCTATTTTAAAGCCATTCTTTCCAAGTTTACCAAGTCCAATTAAGTTTTTCTCTAAATCATACACTCTATATAAAACATCTTTTTTAATGTTATTCTCGCTATAAAGTTTATTATCCATTACAGCTACACCATTAATTAAAAGTTTTCTAAACTTTTCATCTTTTATAAAAAATTGTGGAAATGATTCTAAAGCATCATCTATAGATATAATATTACCTTCTAAAGATTCACTTGTTAAATCATCTATATTTACAGCATTTCCTATTAAAAATGGTCCATTTTGAATTCTTTCAAGTGATGTCATTACAGCTCCAACACCAAGTTTTTCTCCTATATCAAAACACAAGCTTCTTATATATGTTCCCTTTGAACAATAAACATCCATAGTTATATTAGGTATATCTATAACTATATTTTCTAATGAATGTATAGTTATAGGTCTAGGTTCACGCTCTATTACAATACCTTTTCGCGCAAGTTCATATAACCTTACACCATCTTTTTTTAATGCTGAATACATTGGTGGAACTTGCATTATATCTC
>NZ_CAMQRY010000008.1 GCF_947036855.1 uncultured Clostridium sp. | reverse complement strand
ATGAACCAAGAGTAATAAGTAAAAGTACTAAGAGAATAAATAGAATTATAACAAGTACAATAGTAAGGTTATGAGCAGTCGTTAGAATACTAAAAAATAAAAATCCTATAGAAGGTACAAGTCCAAAAATTATAAAAAATCCAGATATGAAACCAATTAAAAGATTTATAACAAGTATTTTCCAGTACTGCGTAAAGTTTGGTACACAGTCAGAAAATTTAGCTTTTCTTCCAAAATCAAATATAGTTTTTACTGCAAGTAATGGAATTAAAGAAAGAAAAGAACCAAGAAACATAGATATAAAAAATGAAAGTATTGGCATTCCAGAAATAATTAAATTAATTATAAGACTAATTAGTGTAACTAGGAAAAAAATAAGGCATAAATTTGGATAAAAACCTTTCATAGATGCACTGGCTTGTTGTTTAGTAAGTTTACTATTCATAGTCAATCTCCTTTTAAATAATATATACATATTTTACCAGTTATAAAGAGGGATAACAATTAAAGTTTTATAAATAGAAAATATTTACAGTGGGAGAGTGGTAACAATTAAATATTATAATGAGTACATAGAAATAGAAATAGAAATAGCAATAGCAATAGCAATAGTGATATTATAGATAATGAAGAGGTGATTATATGAAAAAGTTTATAGATATAAGTTGTGAGAGAAAAGATAAAAAGTTTACTATAAAAATAAAAAATGATGGTCAGAGTTATACTATATATTATAGTAATAAAGCAGAAATAAATGATAAAACTAAAAAGCTTATAACTTCAAATAAATCAGAGATTGAAATATTAGACCCTGTTATAGGGAAAAGAACATATTTCATAGTAAAAATGGATGGATATGAGGATGAAATTTTTGCAGAAAGAAAGTTACCGTTAAAAGGAAGTTGTAACTTTAGGGATTTAGGTGGTTTTAGAACTGCTGATGATAAAAGAGTTAAGTGGAATAAATTTTATCGCTCAGATGCTTTAAATATTTTAACTAATGAAGATATAAAATATTTAGAGGATTTAGGGCTTAAAGGAATTTTAGATTTCAGAGCAAAAGGTGAAGCAGAGTATGAAAAAGATTTAGAAATTAAAGGTGCTATGTATTTTAATGCTCCTGCAATGAGAACTTTAGAAGATGATGATGAAAGTATGAAGGGGAATTTCAATATGGAATTTTTATTTAAGAATTTAGATAAGATACCACAAATGAAGGATCCGACTAGGTTTATGATTACTGGATATGAGTCTATGGTTTTTGAAAACAAAGCATTTAAGAAAATGATAGATATGATGAAAGAAGATAAGGATATACCATTTGTACAACATTGTAAATCTGGTAAGGATAGAACTGGGATTGGTTCAGCACTTATATTACTTTTACTTGGAGTTGATATGGATGTAGTTAAGAATGATTACTTAGCAAGTAATTTTTATAGAAAATTATACAATGATAAAGTTAAAGATAGATTTAAACAATTTATGGTAACAGAAGAAAGTGAAGAAATATTTAGTTTTATGATGGAAGTTAAAGAAGAGTATTTTGATGCTACATTTAAATATATACTTACAAAATATGATGATTTGGATGAATACTTTAAAGTAGAATATTCTCTTACAGAGAAAGAGATAAAAGAATTAAAAGAATATTATTTATATTAAGATATAACAACAGCAAGGCTATATAATGCCTTGCTATTGTTATTTTTAGAAAGTTTAATGAATATTATTAAATAATAGCTCGAATGTGAAAGGAGAAAGTATTGGACTGGGATAGTTATTCTAATAATAGTACAAAGAGCATTTCATAAATTATATTATGGTGATTATTATAAGAAATTATCGATTATATGAATAATATATATGGTAAAGGTTAAAAATATTAGAAGTTATGCCAAATATATGAAAAAAGATATATAATTAGTAATATATATTAAGGGAGTGAAATGAAGCATGAATTTTGATTTTATGAGTAATAAAAAAGTACAAATAGGAACTTTAATAGTTAGTGGAATATTAGTTATTGGTGGAGTAGCTATATATGCTAATGAAGGAGGAAATATAGTGAATAATAATAGCAGTAAAGCTAGTATAAAAGATAATAAAGTAATTAAAAATAGTGAAACTACAAAGGCTGAAGAAGTAGATAAATTATTAGATGAGGAAACAGAAAGTGTATTTAATACAGTTAAAGAGAATGAAGATGATTTAGTAATACTTTGCAATAAAGATGTAATGCTTGGAGAAAATTATATTCCAGATGATTTAGTTGTACCTAAAGTACCGCTTGTATATCCAGCAGAATATCAGCAGAGTCATTTAAGAGATGATGCAGGTGTTGCACTTGAAAAGATGTTTGCAGATGCAGATAAGGTTGAGGGACTTGAAACTATGTATCTTGTAAGTGGATATAGGTCTTATGACTATCAATATGAAATATTTAACAATTCAATGAAAAATAGAGGTAAAGAGCATACAGAGAAATATATGGCAAAGCCAGGACATAGTGAACATCAAACAGGACTTACAGCAGATATTTCAACAAAGAGTATGGGATTTGGATTAGAGGAAAGTTTTGAAGATACAGAAGAAGGGAAATGGCTTGCAGCAAATGCTCATAAATATGGATTTATATTAAGGTATCCAGAAGAAAGAGTTGAAACAACAGGATATGCATATGAACCATGGCATTTTAGATTTGTTGGTGAAGAGGTTAGTAAGTATATGCATAAGAAAGAACTTGTTTTAGAAGATATATATGAAAGTCTAGAAGAAAATAATGATTCAGTAGGATAAAAGAAAGTGAGATTTCAATTAGAAATCTCACTTTTTTTATTTAAATATCTTTTTTTCTATATTCTAAAATAGCAAGTGAAACAGCCCCAAGAACCCCAGCATCTGTTCCAAGACCTGCTTTTACAATTTTACAGTTATCACTCATGACTTTAAAGTTTCTTTCTTTGACAATGTTACGTACTTTATCAAATAATATATCACCAGCATTAGAAACTCCACCACCAATTATAACCATAGATGGGTCAAATGTTGTAATTATATTTGCAATTCCAATACCAAGATAAGTTAAAGCAGTATCAATTATTTTAATTGAAATAGCATCATTATTTTTATACTCTTTAAAAACTTCAAAAGAAGTTACTGTTTCATAATTTCTAAGACTTGTAATAACATCTGTTTTAAGTAGGTCATTAGCTTTTTTTGCAATAGCAGTTCCAGAAGAAAAAGCTTCAAGACAACCAGTATTTCCACATCCACATACAGGACCAAGTGGGTCAAGTGTCATATGCCCAACCTCTAAAGCATTAGATGTAGAACCTCTATATAGTTCTCCATTTATAATGGCACCACCACCAACGCCTGTGCTGACTGTTACATAGACAATATTATCAAACCCTTTAGCAGCACCAAGAACATATTCTCCAATAGTAGCTACATTAGCATCATTATCTAAATAAAAATCAATATCAAAAGATTTTTTGAGTTCTTTAATTATTTCAAAATTGTCAAACGGAAGATTAGGGCTTGAAATAATAGTACCTGCCTTAATATCTAGAGGTCCAGGACAACCAATACCAATACATGCAATATCAATAAGGGTAGTATTACTATTATTTAAAACAGTATTTATTGTTAATATAATATTTTCTATAACTTTATTTTCACCAAGTTTTGCCTCTGTTTCTTTAGTATACATATTTAAAACGTTACCATTTAAATCGGAAATGGCAGTACTTATTTTAGTACCACCAAGGTCGATACCTATAACATAGTTTTTCATCTAAACACCCCTTAAAATATAATTTTATAAATATATTATAATACATTTAATTTGAAAATTATACAGATTTATACTTGTGAAATTAGGCATAAAAAAAGAATGTCTAAGTATAGAAAATATTCTAAACTTAAACATTCTATTTAACTAATAATTAAATTCTAAAGTAATTCTTTTCTAAGTTCTGCAGCAGACTTAGGTGAAAGAAGACCGTATGGGATATCAAATACTGTTTTAGCACCTGAAACACCATCTTTAGATAATCTATAAGTTGCTCTTGCATAAGCAACTAAAACACTTGATGTGAACTCAGGGTTACTATCAAGTTCAAGTGAAAATTCAATTTTTTGTTTTGTTCCTTCACTTGTTTCTCCAGTTCTTATAACAAATCCACCATGAGGCATTCCAGAGTGTTTCTCTTGTAACTCATTAGCTGATATAAATTTAACTTCTGTATCGTAATCTGAGAAGTAGTTAGGCATTGTAACTATTTCATTTTCAATTTTAGCTTTGTCAGCTCCATCTTTAACAACAACATAGCAAAGTCTTGCATGTTTTTCTCTTGTTGAAAGAGTAGGGTTTTCACCATTTCTAACTGATTCTAAAGCAGCATCTTTAGGAATTGTATATTGCTTAGCATCAGCAACTCCTTCGATTCTTCTTAAAGCATCTGAGTGACCTTGGCTTATACCTGTTCCCCAAAAAGTATAATCTGTACCACTAGGTAAAACTGATTGAGCAAGTAATCTATTAAGTGAGAATAAACCTGGATCCCAACCTACTGATATAAGTCCAACTTTTCCAGACTCTTTAGCAATTTTATCAATTGACTCAAAGTATGTTGGGATTTTAGCATGTGTATCAAAACTATCAACTGTATTGAACATTTCAACAACCATAGGTCCTTGTACTGGAAGGTCTGTAGCAGAACCACCACAAAGAATCATAACATCTATTTCATTTTTGTAATTTGCAAGTTCTGAAATATTTATCATAGGTAATCCATTAGATTCCATTGAATTTGCATCTCTTCTTGTAAATATTCCTTTAAGTTCCATGTCAGGGTTAAGTTTTAAAGAAGCAACAACACCTCTACCTAAGTTTCCGTATCCAATGATACCAATTCTAATTTTACTCATAATTTATAGCCCTCCTAAAATTTTTTTAATGACTTTGAATATCATTATTTTATCACAGGAAAGCTTAAATAATAACCATTATAGATGAATTTTTAAAAAAAATAAGAAAACAATGAGCAAAATGTTAAAAAAAAACTTTTTTTCTTTTATGAAAAGGTTTTAATTAAGATTTGTAGAATATATATATAGTATAAGAGAAGTTATTAAATTTTAGGAGGGTATTATTTTGACAAAGAGAATTTTTCCGGTAATAAAAATAAATAACAGAAGTGATCGAGAAATTGGTAATTTAATTTTTACGTATGAAAATTGTAAGTACCCAGGTGGAGTGAAAAGAGTTAAAGGTCACGATGTAAAAACAGTTGATATACCAAATAAGCATATAGATTATACAACAGAGCTACTTATGGTTCACAGAGATAAAAATGGGAACAAACAGAAGTATATGATAGAAAAAGATTTTAATAATGAATATGATAAAGAAATAAATTTAAACATTTTTGCAGTTAGTGATATGGGAGAAATAGATTTTAGTATAGAGTAATAAAATAATAATAATAGCCAGTGCAGATTAAAATTTTGTACTGGTTTTTTTTATTTGGAAAAAATTTAATAAAAGTTGGTTTTGTATTAATAAGTAGATGTTACATTAATAGTTGAAGTAGAAATTAAGGGGCGTGACATATATGAATTGCTTTGAAAACATAGAAATAGTAGAAAAGTTTCTTAAAAGACATAAAAATTATGATGGTAGGGTTGCACTTATTCTGAGAAGTTATTTAAAAAAGAATGCGAAAGTTTTAAATATAGGATTAAATGATGGAAAAGATTATGAAGTGCTTGATACTTGGTATGATACTGTTGCTATTGAATCATCTCAGCATTTAATTGATATATATAAGAAAAAGAATAAAAATGCTTTAATATCTAATTGTGATGATGTGAAGCTTGATTTAGATAAGAAGTTTGACTGTATATTTACAAATAAATTTCTAAATAGGATGACACTTTTGGAACTTAAAGAATCATTAGTAAATCAAGCTAATTTATTAGAAGAGGGTGGTAAGGCATTTCATTTCTTCTGTGATGGAGAAGGAGAACTTTTACTCGGTGGGGTAATGCTTAACTTGTTTACAGAAGCTGATTTAAAAGAAATTATGCCAGAAACATTTGAAATAGTGAAAGTTAGTAAGTATTTATTAGATAGTAGATTTAGTTATATGATTTTAAAGAAGAAGTAAAAGAGGTATATCACAATAATTTGGAATTTGTAGTATAAAATGCTTATAAAGTTTAAGTAAGCATTTTATATTATTTAGTAACAATATTTGTGATATATCTTTTTTTTATTTTTAAATGAAAATAAGATGAATTATAAGGACAAGTTAGAGAAATACTAAAAATGGGGTATAATTAGAATTCCTAGTAAAATAATTGGAGAATTTAATAGGAATTAGCAAAATTTTAAAAAAAATTGACACATTTTTAATAGGGACTTAAAATGATAGTAATTAACTTTTGATTTGAAATTGATACTTAGAAATAAAAAAAGCTACAATTTAGCTTTTAAAAAGCTAATATAAGGAGAATTTATGATGAAGGACAAGATTATAATTAAGGGTGCTAAAGTACATAACTTAAAAAATGTAGACCTAGAAATTCCAAGGGATAAACTAGTTGTTTTCACAGGACTTTCAGGTTCAGGAAAATCATCATTAGCATTTGATACATTGTATGCAGAAGGACAAAGAAGATATGTTGAATCATTATCAGCATATGCAAGACAGTTTCTCGGACAAGTAAATAAACCAGAAGTAGAGTCTATTGAAGGTTTATCACCTGCAATATCAATAGATCAAAAAACAACTTCAAGAAATCCAAGGTCAACAGTAGGAACTGTAACAGAAGTTTATGATTATTTGAGACTTTTATATGCTAGAGTAGGTAAACCTCACTGTCCAAAGTGTGGAGACCCAATTACGCAGCAATCAGTAGACCAAATTGTTGATAGAATAATGGGACTTGAGGATAGAACAAAAATTTTACTTTTAGCACCAGTTGTTAGAGGTAGAAAAGGAACACATGAGAAAATTCTTGAAAGTATCAAGAAAAATGGATTTGTTCGAGCTAGAATTGATGGAGAAATTTTTGATTTAACAGAAGATGAAATAAATTTAGAAAAGAATAAAAAACATAGTATAGAGGCAGTTGTAGACAGGCTTGTTGTAAAAGAGGGAATAGAAAGAAGATTATCTGATTCTCTTGAAATGGCTTTAAAACTTGCTGAAGGACTTGTTATAGTAAATATTGTAGATGGAATAGATACTTTATATAGTGAGCATTTTGCTTGTGCAAAGTGTGGAATTAGTATAGAGGAACTTGCACCTAGAATGTTTTCATTTAACTCACCATTTGGAAAATGTGATTTTTGTGATGGACTAGGGACACTTTTAGAGATAGATCCAAAACTTGTTGTACCAGATAAAAGTTTATCTTTAAAAGGTGGAGCTATAAGTAGTTGGGGTGATGGAAGATTCAAGGATGATTCTTGGACTTTTGCAATTTTAAAATCACTTATGGAAAAATTTGATTTTGATTTAGATACACCATTTGGGGAATTATCAAAAGAAGTACAGGATGTTCTTTTATTTGGTCTTGATGAAAAATTATTAGTTACGTATACAAAAGAGGGAGTAACTAAAACTTATAATCATTCATTTGAAGGTGAAGTAAATAATTTAAGAAGACGTTATATGGAATCAAGTTCTGATTATATGAAAACAGAAATAGAAAATTATATGAGTGATAATAAATGCCCTAAATGTAAAGGGGCTAGACTAAAACCAGAAAGTCTTGCAGTTACAGTTGGTGAAATTAATATATATGATTTCACAAAACTTCCAATACGAGATGAACTTGCATTTATAACAGGGATTGAATTCTCAGAAAAGGATAAAATAATTAGTGAACAAATAATTAAGGAAATTAAGTCAAGACTTAGCTTTTTAATTAATGTTGGATTGGATTATTTAGACCTTGCAAGAACAGCAGGAACACTATCAGGTGGAGAATCACAAAGAATAAGACTTGCAACGCAAATTGGATCACAACTTATGGGTGTATTATATATTTTAGATGAGCCATCAATAGGGCTTCATCAAAGAGATAATGATAAGCTTATAGAAACACTTCAAAAACTTAGAGATGTTGGTAACACTTTAATTGTTGTAGAGCATGATGAAGATACAATGAGAGCAGCAGATTATATTGTTGATATAGGACCAGGAGCTGGTGAGCATGGTGGTGAAATTATAGCTGTTGGGACAATTGATGAAATAATGGCTAGTAAGAAGTCATTAACTGGGCAATATTTAAGAGGCGAAAAGTTTGTTATATTACCAGAAGAGAGAAAAGAAGGTAATGGGAACTTTATATCAATTGTAGGAGCAAAAGAAAATAATTTGAAAAATGTTACTGCAAAAATTCCACTTGGAGTTTTAACAATGATAACAGGAGTTTCAGGTTCAGGTAAAAGTACGCTCATAAATGATATACTTTATAAAGGTCTTGCATCAAAGATGAATAAAAGATCAAAGCTTATTCCAGGAGAGCATAAATCTATTGAGGGAATTGAGCATATTGATAAAATTATTGAAATTGATCAAAGTCCAATAGGTAGAACACCAAGAAGTAACTCAGCAACTTATACAGGAACATTTGATATTATAAGAGATTTATTTTCACAAACAACAGATGCAAAAATGAAAGGTTATAAACCAGGAAGATTTTCATTTAATGTAAAAGGTGGAAGATGTGAATCTTGCAGTGGTGATGGAATTATAAGAATAGAGATGCAATTCCTATCTGATGTATATGTTCCATGTGAAATTTGTAAGGGAAAAAGATACAATAGAGAAACTTTAGATGTTAAGTATAAAGGTAAAAATATTGCTGATGTACTTAATTTAACAGTAGAGGATGCTTTAGTATTCTTTGAAAATATTCCAAGAATTCATAAGAAACTACAAACTTTAATGGATGTAGGACTTGGATATATAAGACTTGGTCAACCATCTACACAATTATCAGGTGGTGAGGCTCAAAGAATCAAACTTGCATTTGAACTTTCTAAAAGAAGTACAGGAAAAACTCTATATATTTTAGATGAACCAACAACTGGTCTTCATATAGATGATGTAAACAAGTTAATTAAGATATTACAAAGACTAGTAGAGGGTGGTAACTCTGTAGTTGTAATAGAGCATAACTTAGATATGATTAAGTGTGCTGATTATATAATTGATCTTGGTCCAGAAGGTGGAGATAAAGGTGGAATGATAATTGCCACTGGAACTCCAGAAGAAATAATAAAAGTGTCAGAGTCTTATACAGGTAAGTATTTAACTAAGTATTTAAAGTAAATATATAAATTTCAAAATAAAAAAGTAATATAATAATTCTCTATTAAAAAATAAAGGATTATTATATTATTTTATGAAGAAATTCAATATTAAGGCTTTATTTAAAGTTAAATATGAATGAAATATTAAATATATATTAAGAAAATACGTTATAAAATATAAAGATGTAATTTTTTTAGTGTATAATCAATATATAATATAAGACTAAACTAGTATCATTATACAAATAAAAAATGTAGAGGTGACATTATGGATTTAAATAAGTTAATGGGTTTTGGTTTTAACATATTCTTTGTTGTTATACTTATCCTAATAATTTTATACTCACTTAAAATTATGTCTAAGGATGTAGGTAGAAAAGATAAGAATAATACTAATGAAAAAGTTAAAGAAAAACCAGTAGCTAAGGTTAATAAATCTAAATTTGAAGAAAAGAAGATTGAAAAGCCGATAAAAGTTGTAAACACAACTAAAAGACCACAAACAGAAGAAAAAAAATCGTTTGGATTAAAAGTAGACAGTACATTTACAGGTAGTAAATATAAAGCTGGAACAGTTATTCCAATGAGAAACACAATAACGATAGGAAGAAAGGAAGAAAATTCTATAGTTCTTAGTGATAAGTTTGTATCTTCTAATCATGCGAGAATTTATGTTAAAGATAATACTGTTATATTAGAAGACTTAAACAGTACGAATGGAACATTTGTTAATGAGCAAAGAGTTTCAGGGAAAATCAGAATTGGCATAAATGATAGTATTAGATTAGGCAGTACTGTTTTTAAGATTATAGGATAATTGAGGTGGATTTATGAATACTATTAAGTATGAAAAAAGGCTTTTAAGACTAGTATATTTACTGTGTATAGGTCTTTTTACTAACTTAGCACTTTTAAAAGCGCCAGTAGACAAGATGGCATTTGTTATGGCAGCTGTAATAATTGTAGTAATAGGATTTTCGCATTATATTATAAGAAAATTCTATCCAGATGGAGATAAATATATATTTATTTTAGCATCCGTACTTGCAGTTATAGGAATGGCAATATTATACTCTATAAATATAGAAACTGCAGTTAAGCAATTAGTTTGGTTCTGTGTAGGTATTACAGGATATATGTTGATTGTTATAATAATGCCTAACTTTAGAAAATTTGCAAAATATAAAAACATATATATGGTAGGAACTATTATATTTATGTCTATGGCAGAAGTTTTTGGTACTAATATAAATGGAGCTAAAAACTGGATTAGACTTGGAAGTTTTACATTCCAACCATCAGAAATTGGGAAATTATTTATTATATTATATCTTGCGTCAGTGTTTATGCACTATGAAGCAAAAAAAGGTGTATTAAATGATTTAAAACAATTAGTAGAACCAGGAATTATAGTAGCATTATCTATTGGATTTATGGTACTTCAAAGTGACCTTGGGTCAGCATTACTATTCTTCATATTATCAATAACTATGCTATATATGGCAACCGCCAATAAAAAGTATATAGTAGTTGGACTATTATTATTTATAATTGGTGCAACTGTAGCAACATTTATTTTCCCACATGTAAAAGAAAGAGTTGTAATATGGTTACATGTTTGGGAATATGCATCAGGTAAGAGTTATCAGATTGTTCAGGGATTCTATTCGATATCAGCTGGAGGACCATTTGGTCAGGGGCTTGGTCAAGGAATAACAAGTACAGTACCATTTGTTACTACTGATTTTATTTACTCAGCAATATGTCAAGAATTTGGAATGATATTCTCAATAGCAATGTTATTCTTATATTTCTTACTATTCTATAGAGGAATGAGAGCTTCACTTGTTTCAGAAGATAGATTTTCAAAACTCTGTGGAGTTGGATTTAGTACACTTATAGTTGTGCAAGTTCTAGTTATCATAGGAGGAATATTCACCTTGATACCTTTAACTGGTATAACATTACCACTTGTAAGTTATGGTGGAACATCAATGCTTACAATGTTCTTTGCCCTAGGCTCGCTACAAAAGATATCAGAGGAGGGTAGACATTAAATATGAGTGAAAACAAAAATAATAAAAATGATAAGAATAAAAAAAGTTTAAAAGATAGTTTATTAGGTCTTGTAAAATCTAAAGATGGACATAATTCAACTAATGACATAAGTAATCTACCAAATGATGAGAAATGGGCTAAAAAATATGATACAGAAAAAAATATCAAATCTATCATGGTGGTTTACTTACTTCTATTAGTTGGATTAATAGGATATATAACATATTTCTACTTATTTAAAGCACCAGAAATAAATAAAATGCCTGCAAATCAGATTGTAATGATGAAAAGCAATCATGTATTAAGAGGTAGTATTTATGATAGTGAAATGCAACCAATCGCAGAGAGTGAAAGAATTGATGCTTTCAATCAAAAAAGATTATATCCTTATGGGGATTTATATTCAGCTGCTATAGGATATGCAAGCGGTAGATATGGAAATACAGGGATGGAAGAAATTTATAATAATGAGTTAACAACTTATGATCCATTATCATTAACTCAGTATATTAAAACATATGGTCTTAAAGAAACATTTGCAAATAGAGGTAAAGACTTATCACCACAAGTTGGAAATAGTGTTGTTACAACTCTAAATACACCACTTCAAAAAGTTGCTTGGGCAGCTCTTGGAAGTCAAGAAGGTGGAGTAGTTGCTTTAAATCCTAAAACAGGTGCAGTACTTGCGATGGTTTCAAAACCTACGTTTAATGCTAATGATATTCAAAAAGAGATGGAGCAAGTTGCAGCAGATGAAGCTATTGGGAAACCAAATAAAAGTTTAATCAACCATGCAACTCATAACCCATCAGCACCAGGTTCAGTTTTCAAAACAGTAACTATAAGTTCAGCTCTTGAAAATATACCAGATATTCAAAATAGAATATTCGATGACAAGGGAAGTGTTAAAATAGGAGACTATACTCTTCCAAATGAAAACTGGAGAGCATTTGGTAAGATTTCACTTGCTAGAGCATTATCAGTTTCAAGTAACGTTGTATTTGGTACAATTGGTATGGAACTTGGGAATACAGCGCTTAGAAAAACAGCAGAAGCTTATGGCTTTAACTCAGTTCTACCTACTAATGGATTCTATGTAGGGCAGTGTAACTTCCCAACATTAAATGCTTATAGTAAGGGGGCTATGGCTCAAAGTGCTATAGGTCAAGGGGAAACTACAGCGACTCCATTCCAAATGGCAGTGGTAGCAGCTACAATAGCAAATAAAGGTGTTATGATGGAGCCTACAATGGTTAATGAAATCATAAATAGTAGAGGTCAAGTTGTTCAACAGTTTGAGCCAAAACAACTTAGAACTGTTACAACACCAGAAGTTGCTGCAACAGTAACAAAAGATATGAGATATGTTACAGAGCAAAGAGAAGGGCAACCTTCAGGAGTTTGGAGTTATATGGACCCTAAGTATCAAATAGCTTCAAAAACTGGAACAGCTCAAAAAGAAAATGCACAAGGTCAAATATTAGCTGAAGCTAATGCTTGGTTTGTATGTTTTGCGCCAGCATCAGATCCAAAGATTGCAGTTGCAGTTGAGGTTGTAAATGGTCAGGCAGGTTCTGTAGTAGGAGCTAAAATAGCTTATAAAATAGTTAAAAATTACCTAGATCAAGTAGGGATTTAATATAAAAAGTCAGATGTTTTCATCTGGCTTTTTTTATAAATTAAAATTAAAATATTAGGATTTAGATGGAATTGACTATATATTTTTAGAATTGTAAAATAAGGGAAAGTATATTATAGGGAGAGTGAGATATGTTTGATTTTGCACATCAGTTAAAAGTATTGCCAGATAAACCAGGAGTTTACCAAATGAAAAATTCACTTGGTGAAGTTATTTATGTAGGGAAAGCAAAAATACTTAAAAATAGGGTAAGACAGTATTTTCAAAATTCAAAAAATCATGCAGAAAAAGTTAGGAAGATGGTTTCTAATATTGCAGAATTTGAGTATATAGTCACAGATTCAGAAATAGAAGCTCTGTTACTAGAATGTACTTTAATTAAAAAGTATAAACCAAGATATAATATTCTTTTAAAAGATGATAAATCTTACCCTTTTATTAAAATTACAACTGATGAAGAATATCCGAGGATATTTGTTACTAGAAAATATATTAGAGATGGCTCTAAATATTTTGGTCCTTATATAAATGTGCATGCAGTTAATGAAGTTATGTACCTTATAAGAAGGTTATTTCCAGTAAGAACATCTCCTAAAGCAAGTAAAATAGAAGGCGATTTTATAGATGTTAATTCTGGGTTTCAGCTTCATTTTTGTAAAATACCTGAAGATGGACTTGTTTCTAAAGATGATTACAATAAAATGATTGAAGAAATTATAAGTATTCTTTCAGGGAAAAATAAGAATATAGTAAATGAAATAAAAGAAGAAATGGAAAAGATGGCTATGTGTTTAGAATTTGAAAAAGCGGCAACACTTAGAGATAGATTAAAAGCTATTGAAACTATTTCACAAAAGCAGAAAATTATAACTCCGAAGGTTGGAGATGAAGATTATATTGATTTATATTCAGATGGTAAAAATACATCTATTCAAATTTTCTTTCATAGAGAAGGTAAAATATATGGTAGAGAGCATTTTATGGTAGAGGATACAGCGGCAATGACCAAAGCAGCTACAATACATGAATTTTTAGTGAGTTTTTATGGAGGAACAGCCCAAATACCTAAAAACATATACGTTTCAGATATTGAAGACATAGAGGTTTTAGAGGAGTTTTTATCTGAAAAAAGTGGAAGAAAAGTTAGTATTAAAATTCCACAAAAAGGTGAGAAAAAAGAAGTTTTAAAAATGGTAGAGCAAAATGCAAAGGAAACTTTAAATCAATTTAGAGATAAGATAATGAGAGATAAAATAAGTAATGAGACAGCTATGCTAGAACTTCAAAATATTTTATCACTAGATATGTCACCGCATAGAATAGAAGCTTATGATATTTCTAATATACAAGGTGTAGATTCTGTTGGAACTATGGTTGTTTTTGAAAATGGAAAATCTAAGAATTCAGATTATAGAAGATTTAAAATTAAAACAGTTCATGGTCCAAATGATTATGATAGTATGAGAGAAGTGCTTAGTAGAAGATTTGAACGAGGTCTTGTTGAAATTAAAGGTATTACAGATAATGAACTTCATTATTCTAAAGGAAAGTTTTGTGTTTTTCCAGATTTAATTATGATGGATGGTGGAAAAGGACAGGTTAATGTAGCTATAAATGTTTTAAAAGAATTTAATATAGATATTCCAGTTTGTGGTCTTGTTAAAGATGATAATCATAGAACTAGAGGTATTATTTATAATGGTTTAGAAATTTCAGTAGGAAAAACTTCAAAGCTTATGCATATGATAACAAGAATACAGGATGAAGTCCATAGATATGCGATTGCATATCATAGGTCACTTAGAGATAAAACAACTTTCAATTCCATTTTAGATGAAATTCCACAAGTTGGACCTAAAAGAAGAAGAGAACTTTTAATTAAGTTTGGTAGTATAGATAGTATAAAGAGTGCTACAATGAAAGAATTACTAGAAACTCCATCAATTGACAAAAATTCGGCGGAAAATATAATGAAATTCTTTATTGAGATTAATAATCAAAATAATAAATAGTGAAAATTATAAAAATTCTATAAAATAACACTTAAATGCTTGATAAGAAAGGGAATATAAAATATACTAAAAAATGATAATAAATGATAGGGAGTTGTATCCATGAACCAATATGGGAAGTTTAAAGAGAGATTAGTTGAATATTGTGGTCAAGAAAATGTAATTTTAAATGAGCCAATGAGTAAACACACTTGTTTTAAAGTTGGAGGTCCAGCAGATATATTAGTAACTCCATCAACACCAGATGAAGTTGCAAAAATAATTGCTGTTTGTAGAGAAAATAATATTTCATACCTAGTTATAGGAAATGGTTCAAACATCTTAATTAAAGATGGTGGTATAGATGGAGTTGTTATAAAACTTGAAAAAATGAATAAGATAGAAGTAAATGGGAATGAAATAAAGGCTGATTGTGGAGCTATGCTTAAAGATGTTTCAAAAAAAGCTGTAGAAAATTCTTTAACAGGAGCAGAGTTTTCATGTGGAATACCAGGTAGTATAGGTGGAGCTGTATTTATGAATGCAGGAGCTTATAATGGGGAAATGTCTCACATAATGAAGAGTGCCGAAGTTTTAGATGAAGATGGAAATATAATTATTTTAGACAAAGATAAGTTAGAGCTTGATTATAGAAGTTCTGCTATTATGAAATACGGATATATAGTTCTTACAGCAACAGTTGCTTTAGAAAAGGCAGAGACTAGTAAAATTATTGATAGAGTTAATGATTTAACTAAGAAAAGAGAAGATAAACAACCTTTAGAATATGCTTCAGCAGGAAGTACATTTAAAAGACCAGAAGGTTATTTTGCAGGCAAGCTTATACAAGATTCAGGACTTAAAGGTTTTGGAATTGGTGGAGCTTGTGTGTCAGAAAAACATTCAGGATTTGTTATTAATAAAGGTGGAGCAACAGCTAAAGACATCTTAGATGTTATAAAGCATGTTCAAGACACTGTTAAAGAAAATTTTGGTGTGGACTTACATACTGAGGTTAGAATAATAGGAAAAGACAAGTAATTTAAAAAGCATTAGAGTATCCTTATATATTAAGCTAATTTTAGCATATATGTAGGGGTATTTTTTTATATTAAGTAGGGGGCATAAAATGAAAATTAGTGTTAGAAAAGAAATTAATGATGTAGCAAAATATGTAGCTGGTAAGCCAATAAGTGAAGTAAAAAGAGAACTTGGACTTTCAAGAGTTGTTAAAATGGCATCAAATGAAAATCCACTTGGATGTTCAGAAAAGGTTAAAGATACTATAAAAAATTTAGTAGATGGTACTTATTTATATCCAGATGCAGGTAACCACGATTTAATAAAAAGTTTATCAGAGAATTTAGGGGTAAATACTGACGAGATTTTTCTTGGTGGAGGTTCAAGTTCATTAATAAAAGTTATATGTAATACAATTTTATCAGAAGGTGATGAGAGTATAATGGCAGAACTTACATTTCCATTATACGAAAACTATACAAAACTTATGGGTGCAAAGGCTATAAAAATTCCTATGAAGGATTTAAAAATTGATATAGAAAAAATGGTTGATAGTATTACAGAAAAGACAAAAATTATTTGGCTTTGTAATCCTAACAATCCTACTGGAAGTATTTTTACAGAGGAAGAATTTGCAAAAGTACTATGTAGAATACCAAAGAATATTCTTATAGTTATGGATGAAGCTTATATAGAATATGTTACAGATTTAGCATTTCCAAATAGTTTAGAGTTATTTAAAAAGCATAAAAATATTCTTATACTTAGAACATTCTCCAAGGCTTATGGACTTGCATCACTTAGAATTGGGTATGGTGTAGCTAGTAAAGAACTTGTAGAGTCATTTAATAGAGTTATAAACCCATTTGAAGTTAACTTATTTGCTCAAAATGCAGCAGTTGTAGCCTTAGCTGATAAAGAGTTTTTAAATAGCATAAAAGTATTCAATGATAAACAAAGAAAAATTCTGTATAAAGGATTTGAAGAACTTAATTTAAAATATATGAAATCTGAAGCTAATTTTATTTTAGTAGATATAAATGGTGATGATAAAAAAATATCAGATTATTTACTAGCTAATGGATATATAATAAGAGCAGGTTTTTTACTTGGATATGAGGGATGCATTAGAGTTAGTATTGGGAAAGAAGAAGAAAATATAGAAATATTAGAACTTTTAAAGTCATATAAGAGATAAAAGGGAAGCCACTATTATAAATTTATAATAGTGGCTATTTTTAAAAATAAGAAAATCCACTAAAGAAAACTTTAGTGGAAGTGCTAAATAATCAAACGGTGTGGTTACATGGCAATGTACTACAATATATTATATGTTTTGGAAATCTTAATTGTTACACTAAAATTCTCATATGTAAGTTGGGGTGCTCTAGATTAGAGGAAGTAATCTAGAGCTGGTTATATATTAAAATAATGGAGGTTATTTAGTTAGTTTTTCTAATAACAATAAATTATTTATTGTTATAGTTATTTATATGAGGTATGAAAACGATTTAGTACAAGGAAATAAAATTTTCAAAATAAATTAAAAAAATAGGAAGCATATATCACTATAGCTACCTATTAAAATTCTATATTAAATTAGTCTTCATCAGAATATTCTATAAATCCTTTTTCATCAAGGAAATCATCTTCTAAATCCAAAACAAGATCAACAATTTCTTCTGATAATTCAAATCCCTGTTCTTTAGCTTTAGCTACAATATATTCAGTCATTTCTTGCATATCAATTAATTTTTCTTCCATTTTAAAAATCTCCTTATAAGTGAAAATTTAATATTATAGTTCACTTATTATTGTGGCATAAAATAAAGTTAATATGCAAGGGGATTTAGGATTTTATTTCAATATTTTTCTAAGAGTTTAATTAATGAAGAATTACTTGCAAAAAAGATTTGAGATCAGAGTTAGGTGAATGTAGTATCTTCAAAAATGAGCTGTACTAAAAAGCATAGAAAAATTGTAAAAAATGAAATTTTAGCTCATAAGATTTATATAAGAGTAAATTGTATAGGTTTTTTATAAAAAAATAACTAAAAAATTAATATTATTATTACTAATTATAAAATTATAAAAGTGAATAATATATTGCATTTGTGATAGAGTGGATATATTAAAGATTAATTTGAGAAAAAATTTATATGGATAGAAAATGTATATTGAAAGGATTTGATTGAGGATGTTTGGAATTTCAGTAAGAAACCATAAAATAATAGAGGGTATAAAACAAGAAGAGCCTTTATTTGTGAATAAGTTTATTAAGAAATTTAAAAAAGAGATATTTAATAGCATAGAAGATGGGGATAAGGATTATGGTTTTTCAAATATAGTTATAAATATAATAGCGTATATAAATACTAACGACCAAATTAACCTTGTGGATGTAGTAAGTAAATATATTCAAAAATATAATGAGGGTAAGCTTAAGTTAAAGAGTGTTGCAATTTATAATGATAGAGATTTACTTAAATATATAGTTAAACATTGGGCTCATAAAGAACATAGGGAATGTGAATACTGTGAAGTATTTAATTCAGTTGCAGAAAGTCAGATAGTTAATACAGGTAATGCAGTTTGTTATTCAATGTTAATGGTAAATAAAGATAGAATCCATATTAAACAATATTCAAATGATTTTTCAGTATTTTATCAAGAGGATTTTGAATATTATAATAGTGATTTTGAGCATGTAGACCATGTAGAGTTTAAAAGTAATAGTAATGATCAAATAACAGAGGAAAATATATATTTTAAAGATGGTTTTAAAAGTATAATGATGGCTCAGACAGAGCAAGATTCAAGTAATATCAATAGGTTTAAATATATAGTTGAGCAATTTAAAGTTGCGACTGTTTAATATAAAATTTCTTTATAATGTTAATTTAGGATTATAAAGAAATTTTAATATGATAGAAATTAAGATATAAAATAAGGTTACCTTGAATTTAGATGTATACAAATTCAAGGTAATCTTATTTTTTTCAAAAATAGGAACAGTTAAGAGAGGTATAGAATAAAGTTTTATTATGATATAATTGTATATAAATTAGTAAGTAATAGGGAGGGAAGCACTATGAGATTTGTAATAGTTACGGGGCTTTCAGGAGCTGGTAAAACAGAAGCAACAAGAAGTTTAGAGGATTTAGGATACTTTTGTGTAGATAATTTACCTCCAAAACTTATACCGAAGTTTGCAGATGCATGTGATCAAAGTAAAGGTAATATAGATAAGGTAGCACTTGTTATAGATATAAGAGGTGGAATATTCTTTGATGATTTATTTGAAAGTTTAACATATCTTAAAAATAATAATTTTAATTATGAAATATTATTCTTAGATTCAGGTGATGAGGTACTTGTTAAGAGATTTAAAGAGAGCAGAAGAAGTCATCCATTATCACCAGATGGTAGAGTTTTAACTGGAATAAGTAATGAAAGAAAAAAACTTAGTGAAATAAAAAGTAGAGCTGATAATATAGTTGATACATCAAAGTATGCAATAAAAGATTTAAGAGAAAAATTAAATGTTTTATATGGTGATGGAAAAGAACTTGAGCATACAATTTCAATAACTATATTATCATTTGGATTTAAATATGGTATTCCAATGGATTCAGATTTAGTATTTGATGTTAGATTTATACCAAATCCATTTTATATACCAGAACTTAAGCCATTTTCAGGTAAAGATAAGCCTGTAAGTGATTATGTACTTAAGCAGGAAGAAACAAAAGGATTTATGAGTAGAAATCTTGATATGTTAGAGTATTTGATTCCTCATTATGTTAAAGAGGGAAAAAGACAATTAATAGTAGCTATAGGATGTACAGGTGGAAGACATAGATCTGTTGCGATAGCAGAAGAAACTTATAGAAGTTTATTAGAAAAAGGTTTCAATGCATCAGTAGAGCATAGAGATATGAGTGAAGATGTTAATAGAGGAGCTAGAAAGTTATAATATTAGGAGTGTGAGTATACATGCCACAAAGTGAATTTGATCCAGCAGTAAAAGGTCCGAAAATTGTAGTAGTAGGTGGAGGTACAGGATTATCAACTATGCTTAGAGGTTTAAAAAAGCATAGTCATAATATAACAGCAATAGTTACTGTAGCAGATGATGGGGGTGGTTCTGGAGATCTTAGAAATGATCTTGGAATGCTACCACCAGGAGATGTTAGAAACTGTATATTAGCACTTGCGAATACAGAGCCAGTAATGGACGACTTGTTAAATTATAGATTTAAAGATGGAAGACTTAAGGGTCAAAGTTTTGGAAATTTATTTTTAGCAGCAATGAATGGTATATCAATAAATTTTGAAGATGCAGTACAAAAAATGAGTTCAGTTTTAGCAGTAAGAGGTCAGGTGTTACCAGTAACACTTGATTATATGGAACTTGAAGCTATTTTGGAAAATGGAAATATTATAAAAGGTGAATCTAATATTCCAGATGCTGTAATTAAGCAAAAGAGTAAAATAAAAGAACTAAGAATTATACCAGAGGAAGCAGATGCGCTAGGTGATGCATTAATCGCTATTGAAGAGGCTGATGCTATAATTCTTGGGCCAGGAAGTTTATATACAAGCATACTTCCAAATTTACTTGTAAAAGATATAACGAGAGCTATAGAGTATGCACAGTGCCCTAAAATATATATTTGTAATGTTATGACACAACCAGGAGAAACTACCGATTTTACAGTTTCAGATCATGTGGGAGAAATAATAAAGTATTGTGGGAATAATGTAATAGACACAGTTATAGCAAATGTTGAAGAAATTGACGAAGTATTAAAAAATAGATATGAAGAAAAAGGTTCACAGGTTGTAAAACTTGATAAAGAAGAAGTAGAAAATATGTATGTAAAAGTAGTTGAAGGAAACGTAGTAAAAGTTAAATATAATTATATAAGACATAATCACAATGCCTTGTCAGAATTGATTATAAAAACTATAATGGAAAGGCAATAATAAATTAAAAAAATTCAGATGAGGTAATTACTTCATCTGAATTTTAGTTAATAAGAAAAATAATTTTAATTTCTGGTTATTACTGTGAAAAATTAGAATTAATATATACATATGAGGTAATAATACAGAAGTAGAAAGGAGTAATTATGTCATTTTCATCAAAGGTAAAGGGAGAAATTTGTAGATATGTTGATATAACTAAATCAGAGGCGCTATCAGAAGTTACAGCAATAATGAAAGCTAGTGGAACACTTGCATTTAGTGGTAAGGGATTGAAATTTAGAATAACAACAGAAAATCCAGCATCAGCAAGACTTACATTTTCTTTATTAAAAGAGCACTTTGGAATTCATTCTAAAATAATGGTTAAAAGAAGTAATTCTTTAAAAAAGAATAATATATATATGGTTGTTATAGATGAAGAGATGGGTGTTAAAGATTTATTAAAATTAGCAGGAATAATAAAAGAAGATGAAGGGATTATATCTCTAGATTACTCGATAGATAATAAGTTTGTAGATACTGAAGATAAGAAGAGAGCATTTATAAGAGGTGCATTTATTGGTGGAGGAAGTGTAAGCAATCCAGAAAAAACATATCATTTAGAGTTTGTAACACATTCATTAGAATTTGCAGAAGATCTTAAGAATATAGTGAACCATTATAAATTAAATTCAAAGGTAATACAGAGAAAAAATAGTTATATAGTTTATATTAAAGAAGTTGAAAAAATACAAGATATGTTAAGTGTCGTAGGAGCACATACTTGTCTTTTAGAGATGGAGAATATAAGAATAATAAAAGAGATGAGAAATAATGTTAATAGACTTGTTAACTGTGAAACAGCTAATCTTAGTAAAACAGTTAATGCAGCAGTAAGACAGGTTGAGAGTATAAGATTTATAGAAAAAACAGTAGGGCTTGGAAGATTACCAAAGAATTTACAAGAAATAGCACACCTTAGACTTGAGAATCCACAGGAATCGTTAAAAGAACTTGGTGAAATGTTAGAGCCACCAATAGGGAAGTCAGGTATTAACCATAGACTTAGAAAGCTTGAAAAAATAGCACAAGAAATAAAAGAAGATGGAATGTAAAAAATATTAGGTGATTTTGAAAGAAATAAGTCTAAATATGATAAAATGCTAGGTGAGGGGAGAGCTACACCTAGCATTTATTTATGTGTTTGAAAAGAAGTTACAATAGGTTTATCTAATAATATTCTATGAAATATATAGTAAAAGGTGACTAAGCCCTAAAAAATATTGAAAATTAAAAAAAGAAAGGATGTGATGTTTTGTCAGAAAAGAAATTTGTTCACTTGCATGTGCACTCAGGATTTAGTTTGCTTGATGGGTCAGGAAAAATAAAAAATATATTAGAAAGAACAAAAGAACTTAGAATGGATAGTATAGCACTTACAGACCATGGTGTTATGTATGGGTGTGTAGATTTTTATAAGCAGGCTAAGAAACAAGGAATAAAGCCGATTATTGGATGTGAAGTTTATGTTGTTCCAAAATCAATGCATATAAAGCAAAATGATTTGGAGAATAAAACACATCATTTAGTTCTTTTAGTTAAAAATGAAATAGGATATCAAAACCTTATGAAGATAACTTCGGTAGCTTCAATAGAAGGTTTTTATTATAAGCCAAGGGTTGATAGAGCATTTTTAGAAAAACACTCAGAAGGATTAATAGCACTTAGTGCGTGTCTTGGTGGAGAAGTTCAAAAAGCTATCACAAATAATAATATAGAAAAAGCTAAGGAAGCAGCTATGTTCTATAAAAATACATTTAAAGATGGCTTTTATTTAGAGCTTCAAAATCATGGAATTGAAGAGCAAAGAAGAGTAAATGAAGTAAATATAGAGATTTCAAAAGAACTTAATATACCACTTGTTGCAACTAATGATTTGCATTATATATATGAAGAAGATTTTAAAGCACATGATATATTACTTTGTATACAAACAGGAAAAACAATACATGATGAAAAGAGAATGAGATATGGTTCAGACCAGTTTTATATAAAATCTCCAGAAGAGATGTGGGAGATTTTTTCACATGTACCACAAGCACTAGAAAATACAGTTAAAATAGCAGAAATGTGTAACTTTGATTTTGAGTTTCATGTATCAAAATTACCAATATATCCACTTCCAGAAGAAGAAAAAGATCCATATGAATATCTTTTAAGAATTTGTTTTGGTGGGCTAATAGAAAGATATGATGTATTTGAATTATTTAACTCAGGAAATCAATATAAGGAAATAATTCAATTTGCAGAGTCAAATGATGAAGCAAAGGTGCTTGTAGATAGACTTTTATATGAATTAGGGGTAATCAAGCAAATGGGATTTGTAGATTATTTCTTAATAGTTTGGGATTTTACAAAGTATGCAATAGATAGTGGTATTCCAACAGGACCAGGAAGAGGATGCTTTGTTCCAGAAACAAAGATTTTAAAAAGTGATGGAACAGTAAAAAATATAGAATCATTTAAAGGTGGAGAAGAGGTAATAACAGCACTTGGAAATAGAGCTTTAGTTGAAACTTTATTACAATATGACGTTGAAGAAGAAATTATTAGTATAGAAGCAGCAAATGAAGTTTTAAATTTAACAAGTGATCATAAAGTTCTAGCTATTCAAACAGAAGCCTGTATTAAAAATTGGAAAGATAGAACTAAGTTACCGGTGGTTTGTAGAGAAACATATTCTTTAAATAAAAAGAAAAAATGTATAGAGGCACCATATGAAAAATATTCATTAGAATGGATTTGTGCAAAAGATTTAAAAGAAAATAATATGATAGCATATCCAAGAGATAAAGAAGTTGCAAGAGAATTAACTTATGATTTATTAGAATACTGTAAAACTGATAAAGCTGTAAAGTTTGATAATGATAGTTTATGGTATGAGATAGGAACTAATAAATTACAGACTTCTAAAATCAATAGATTTATAAAATCTTCAGATGAATTATTTAAAATTTTTGGGTATTTTATAGCTGAAGGTTGGGCTAGTTTAAATGAGGAAAATAGAACTTATAAAGTAGGATTTGGATTTAACTCAGGTGAAGTGAATTATATAGAAGATGTTTTAGAATGTATGAAAAATATATTTAATATAGAGGGAAAAGTTTATAAGCATAAGGTTAAGAATGCAACAACAGTAGAGTTTAATTCTAAAGTGCTAACTAGATTCTTTAGAGAAAAGTTTTTAGTTGGAGCTAATAATAAACAAATTCCAAGTGAAGTTGTTAAGTTTGCATCAAATGAACAGAGTAAAATTTTAATTGCTACTATGTTTAGAGGTGATGGGAGTTTTTCAGATATTAGGGCAAAGAGTTCATCATTTAGAATTAAATATACAACAACATCATTTATACTAACTAGACAACTAAGAAGTTTACTTGCACGAGTGGGTTATTGGTCTAGTTTTAAAACTAGAATTAAAGAAAAAGAAACAGAACATGATGAGTATTCTGTTTGTGTTTCAGGAAAACAACTTTTAAGATGGAATGATGATTTTAAGTATTATCAAATTCCAATTAGAGAGCAAAAGTTTTATAGAAATGATAGTTTTTATATGGATGATAAATATTTTTATATCAAAATAAAAAATGTAGTTAAAAAACAATACAAAGGGAAGGTATATGACCTTTCAGTACCAGGAGATACTTCTTATGTAGCTAATTCAATAGCTGTACATAATAGTGCTGCGGGTGCAATAGTGGCTTATACACTTGGTATAACAAAGATAGACCCTATAAAATATAGTTTGCTTTTTGAGAGGTTTTTAAATCCTGAAAGAGTAAGTATGCCAGATATAGATTCAGATTTTTGTTATGAAAGAAGACAGGATGTTATAGATTATGTTGTAGATAAATATGGAGAGAAAAATGTTGCTCAAATTATAACATTTGGAACAATGGCACCAAGAGCTTGTATCAGAGATGTAGGAAGAGCTATGAATTATACTTATGGTGAAGTTGATAGGATTGCAAAAATGATTCCAGCAATGCTTGGAATTTCGATAGATAAGGCAATAGAATTAAATCCAGAGTTAAAAGATGCATATAATACTGATGAAAGAGTTAAAGAACTTATAGATGTAGCAAGAAGACTTGAGGGTCTACCAAGGCACTCTTCAACACATGCGGCAGGTGTAGTTATAGCTTCAAAACCATTGGTTGAATATGTGCCACTACAAAAGAATGATGAATCAATAGTAACTCAATATGATATGACAACGCTTGAAGAACTTGGTTTATTAAAGATGGATTTCCTTGGTCTTAGAACTTTAACTGTTATGGCAGATGCTGTGAAAATGGTTAAAGAAAATAAAGGAATAGATATTGATTTAAATAATATAGATACAGAGGATAAATCAGTATATAGAATGATTGGTGAAGGTAAAACAGCAGGAGTATTCCAATTAGAATCAGCTGGAATGACTTCGTTTATGAAGGAACTAAAACCAGATACACTAGAGGATATAATAGCTGGGGTATCACTTTATAGACCAGGCCCAATGGCAGAAATACCTAAGTATATAGCAGGAAAAAAAGATCCAACGAGTGTTCAATATTTAGATGAGAAGTTAGAAGGTATACTAGATGTTACTTATGGAGTTATGGTTTACCAAGAGCAAGTAATGGAAATTGTTAGAAAACTTGCAGGATATTCAATGGGACGAAGTGATCTTGTAAGAAGAGCTATGTCTAAAAAGAAACATGAAGTAATGGAGCAAGAAAGAAAGAACTTTATATATGGAGTAACAGATGAAAATGGAAATATAGAAGTTCAAGGTTGTGAGAGAAATGGTATATCTGCAAATGTAGCAAATAAGATATTTGATTCTATGATGGATTTTGCATCATATGCATTTAATAAAAGTCATGCTGCTGCATATGCATTAATTGCTTATCAAACAGCTTATTTAATGAGGTATCACCCTGTAGAATTTATAGCAGCAATGCTTAATTCAATAATGGGGACAAATGAAAAAGTTTCAGAATATATAAGAACCGCTAAAGAACTCGGAATAGAAGTGCTTCCACCAAGTATTAATGAGAGTTATTCTAGATTTACTGTAAAAGGTAATAGTATAAGATTTGGTCTTGCAGCAATAAAAAATGTTGGTGTAAATGTTGTAGAAGCAATAGTTAAGGCTAGAGAAAGTAATGGTGAGTTTAATTCACTTATGAATTTCTGCAATAAAATGGAGGTTGGAACTATTAATAAAAGGGCTGTAGAAAGTCTTATAAAGTCAGGAGCATTTGATGAGTTTGGAATATTTAGATCAAAACTTATAAGTGTTCATGAGAAACTTATGGATGGAATATCAGCCCAAAAGAAAAAAAATATTGATGGTCAAATATCTTTATTTGGAACACTAGCAAATGAAGAAAATGATAATCTTGAAATAAAATATGAGGATATAAAAGAATTCTCTAAAAAAATGATGCTTGCAATGGAAAAAGAGATGACTGGGCTTTATATAACAGGACATCCACTTGATGAATATAAGGAAAGTTTAAAAAATCAAACATCAATAGAAATTGGAAAAATATTAGAAGAAAAAAGAAAATTAGATGATACAACTGATGAAATGGCAGATGCTGATATGACATTAAATGATGGAGATAAGGTTATTATTGGTGGTATTTTATCAGGAGTTTCAAGAAAAGTAACAAGAAATAATACAATAATGGCATTCACTACAATAGAAGATTTATCTGGAATGATGGAAGTTATAATATTCCCTAAAACTCTAGAAAAATGTAATTCTTTAGTGCATGATGATTTATTAGTTGTAATTAGGGGAAGAATATCATTTAAAGACGATGAAGAAGCAAAAATTTTATGTGAGGAAGTTAAAGTTTTAGAGAATATGAATGCATCAAAGCTTTATATTAGGGTAGAAGATACACAAAAAGCCAGAGAAATAAACAAGGTTTTAAAGCATGTATTAGAAAACTTTAGAGGTGATACTCCAGTTTATTTAGTAGCTGCAAAAGAAAGACAAAGTTTTAGATTAGCAAGAGAATGTTGGGTTGATATTGAAAAAGATGTAATAAAATTCCTTGAAAAGAAGTTTGGAGAGGAAAATATCAAATTAATAGACTAAAACAAATGTTAATTTTAAGTTAACAAAAATTAATAAAAAATTAATAAGACCAAATTGTTTATTTTGTAATTTGGTCTTTTTTTAAATAGATAATTAAGAAAAGAAGAGATACTATGGGATGAAAACTATTAAATGTTTAAATAAAAAGCTATTTAATAATTAAATATATAAAACAAGTAAATGTTATAAAATAACATAAAATCCTTAAAAATCCAATACAATTACCTTTTTTTTACTTAATTAAATATAAAAAAACTTGAAAATAGCTTGTACTTTAAGTAAAATTAAATTGTTAGAATATTTCAAAAAGAATAAAAGAACAATGACGTCAAAAGTCTTGTATAAAAGATTTTCTGAATTTATTAACAAGGTGGGTAAAAAATAGCATCTGTGGGACTGAAAAAGACCCTGTGGTGTGAAGGAGGAATATCATGAAAAAAATAGCTATTTTAACAAGTGGAGGAGATGCTCCAGGAATGAACGCTGCAATAAGAGCAGTTGTCAGAATGGCATTACACGAAGGACTAGAAGTAGTTGGAGTGAAAAGAGGATATAGTGGACTAATTAATGGTGAGCTTATAGAAATGAACAGAGGTTCTGTTTCAGATATAATTCACAGAGGTGGTACTGTCTTAAGAACAGCTAGATGTCCAGAGTTTAAACAAGAAGAAGTAAGAAAACATGCAGCTAATCTATTAAAAAATAATGGAGTAGATGCTTTAGTTGTAGCAGGTGGAGATGGATCATTCATGGGAGCTAAGTTATTATCAAAACTTGGTGTGAAGACTATTGGAATACCAGCAACTATAGATAATGATCTACCATATACAGATTTTACAATAGGATTTGATACAGCTTTAGAAACTATAACAGATGCTATAAGTAAATTAAGAGATACATCTACATCACATGATAGAGTATCAGTTATAGAAGTAATGGGAAGAAGTTGTGGAGATTTAGCTTTATACGCAGGTATAGCAAGTGGAGCAGAAGTAATTATTGTTCCAGAATTAGAATTTGATAAAGAAAGACTTTGTGAGCAGATTCTTGAGGGTAAATCAAGAGGGAAAACTCATACAATAGTAATTGTAGCAGAAGGAATAGGTGGTTCTACTGAATTAGCTAACTTTATTGAAGAAAAAACTGGTGCTGAAACAAGAGCAACTATACTAGGACATATTCAAAGAGGTGGAACACCAACTCCAAATGATAGAATTTTATCATCAAAACTAGGAGCTAGAGCAGTTGAACTTTTAATAGAAGGTAAAACAGCAAGAGTTGTTGGAATAAAAGATAATAAAATAATTGATATGGATATTGATGAGGCTATAGCTATTCCAAGAAAATTTGATATGGAACTTTATGAAATGGCAAATGCTATAAATAAATAAAATGCTATAAATAATAAGTTAATTAATTATATTTATATATATATTTATATATATTTAGAATTTATAAATAAAATAGACAGGAGTGTATTTAAAATGAGAAAAACTAAAATGGTTTGTACAGTAGGTCCAGCAAGTGATAGTAAAGAGATTTTAAAACAAATAATAGAAGCAGGTATGAACGCTTCAAGACATAACTTCTCACATGGAGATCATGAAGAACATAGAAGCAGAATGATTAAAGTTAGAGAAATAGCTAAGGAACTTGGTAAAGAAGTAGCAATACTTTTAGATACAAAAGGACCAGAGATAAGAACTGGTAAATTTGAGCCAAATAAAGTTGAATTAACAATGGGTGATACATTCACAGTATATGCTGGTGGAGATATTGTTGGAGACACAACAAAATGTTCAGTGACATATGAAGGACTTGCTAAAGACGTTAAAGCAGGAAACATAATCTTAATAGATGATGGTTTAGTAGGATTAGAAGTTGTATCAATAAAAGGAAATGCTGTTACTTGTGTAGTTAAAAACACAGGTGTAGTTGGAACTCACAAAGGAGTTAACGTTCCTGGTGTTTCAATAAAATTACCAGCTATGACTGATAAAGATAAATCAGATTTAATATTTGGTTGTGAAATGAATGTTAACTTTGTTGCTGCTTCATTCATAAGAAAAGCAGATGATGTTAACGCTATAAGAAAAGTATTATGTGCTAATGGTGGAGAAGATATACAAATATTCTCTAAAATAGAAAACCAAGAGGGTGTTGATAATATAGATTCTATTATCGAAGCTTCAGATGGTATCATGGTTGCTAGAGGAGATCTTGGAGTTGAGATTCCTATGGAAATGGTTCCTTCAACACAAAAAATGATGATAGAAAAATGTAACATTGCTGGTAAACCAGTTATAACTGCTACACAAATGCTTGATTCAATGATGAGAAACCCAAGACCTACAAGAGCTGAGGTTTCAGATGTAGCTAACGCTATATTAGATGGAACAGATGCTATCATGTTAAGTGGTGAGTCAGCTAATGGTAGTTGGCCAGTAGAATCTGTTGAAGCAATGGCTACAATAGCTATTGAAACAGAAAGACACTTAAACTATACAGTTGCTACATCAAGTGCTAAAAATCATACACCAGCTATATCAGGTGTTATATCAAGAGCTGCTTGTAATGCTGCTGATGAATTAGAAGCAAGTGCTATAATCTCAGCTACAAAATCTGGAGCTACTGCTAGCAGATTATCACAATGCAGACCTTCAAGCATAATTGTTGCTATCACACCAAGTGAGAGAGTTGCAAAAAAACTTGCTTTAACTTTCGGTGTTATGCCAGTAGTTGCTAATGAAATGACTTCAACAGACGAAATCATGACTAAAACAGTTCAAATCTCAAAAGAGAGAGGATACGTTAAGTCAGGAGATACAGTAGTTATTGCTGCTGGAGTTGCTAATGAAGTTGGGTCAACAGATTTATTAAAAGTAAGTGTTGTTAAGTAATTAATTAAAACTTATATATATATATTGAAAGGCTGTCTTTAAATAGACAGTCTTTTTTTAATTTAATATATAATTTTTAAGAAAAATTTAATAATAAGTAAAAATAAGTATAAATAAAATTGTAATAAAATAATACTTGAATAAAAATTTACAAAATGTTAACATTTAAGAAGGCGATTTTACAATATAATTATGTATATTGTCTTATAGTTTATGTAAGACTATAAATAGGAATATAATGGCAACTGTTCCTTACTATTTGCAATAGCACCAATTCATTGAACTGGTGCTTTTTTATTTTTTATGGAAATAGAAAATATAAATAAATAGGCAATATTTTGTATGTATTAAATTTTTCTATATGGAGAAAACTATTATAGAAAAATAAAAAACATATAGGAGTTGTTTATTATGCCAAATAATTTAGTTTGTAATGCAGGAACTTGTGCTAGTAATGCAGGAGGTTTATGTCAAGCAAATAAGATACATATTAAAGGGGTAGGAGCTAGTGATGAGAAGCAAACACATTGTGCAACTTATTCAGAGGATAGCCTTACTAATAATGTGAAAAATATTTTTAATACAAATTATGTAGGGCTTGTAAGTCAAGAAGTGTTTGATGGTGCACCAGCACATCCAGCAGTATCATGTTCAGCTAATACATGCAGCTATAATAAGTATGGTGAGTGTGGAAAAAATGCTATACAGATATTTTCTGGTGTAAAAGGTGATACAAGTTGTTCAAGTTTTGTTATTAAGTAAGAAAAGAAAGTTGTTTGTTGTAAAATAGGTTCTAACTATGTTAGAATTTAATGATTAAAATATAAAATATAAAATGATGGGTGAGTGCAAATGATAGAAAAGAATAAAGAATACGTTTTAGATATAATTTCACAAGGATACGAAGGAGAAGGAGTTGCAAAAGTTAATGATAACTTCCCTATATTCGTTGAAGGTGCATTAGCTGGAGAAAAGGTTAATGTTAAAATTGTTAAGGTAAAGAAAAAATTTGCCTTCGGAAGAGTAATGGAAATAATAGAAAAAGCTCCAAATAGAGTAGAAAAGAAATGTAATCATAAAGTTTCAGGTGGATGTAATTTACAACATTATTCATATGAATCTCAATTAGATTTTAAATTTGATAGAGTTAAAGAGTGTATGAGTAGAATTGGTAAGCTTGATGATAGTATAGTTAAACTTCCTATAGGAATGGAGAATCCAGATAAATATAGAAATAAAGTACAGCTTCCAGTTGGTATAAACAATGGAGAAGTTAGTATTGGGTTCTTTGCTGCTAGAAGTCATGATATTGTTGATATGGAAAGTTGTATTATACAAGATGCAACTGCTGATAAAATTATAGGTTTAACTAAAGCTTGGCTTAAAGAGCATGATGTTAAGGTTTATAATGTTAATGGTGGATATTATGATAAGGGAATTGTTAGACATATAATGGTTAGAAGAGGCTTTACTAGTAATGAAGTTATGGTTGTTATTGTTACTAATGGTAAAGAGTTACCTTATAAAGAGGAATTCATTAAGACTATTACTGATAATATTGATGGAATTAAGAGTATTGTTCAAAATATCAACTCTGAAAAAACTAATGTTATATTAGGTAATGAAAATATAACTTTATGGGGAGAAGATATTATTTCTGACTCTATTGGAGAATTTAAATTTAACATATCACCAGAGTCATTCTTCCAAGTAAATCCTGTTCAAGCTGAAATTTTATATAGTAAGGCTTTAGAGTATGCTGATTTACAAGGAGAAGAGACTGTAATAGATGCTTACTGTGGAACAGGAACAATTACATTATTCCTTTCTAAGAAGGCTAAGAAAGTCTATGGTATTGAAATAATAGATAAGGCTATCGAGAATGCAAACAAAAATGCAGAAATAAATAATGTTGATAATGCTGAGTTTATTTTAGGTGAGTCAGAAGTTGTAATACAAGAACTTATAAATGATGGAGTAAATGCTGATGTTATTATGCTTGACCCACCAAGAAAAGGTTGTGACATAAAAGTTTTAGAAGCAATTACAAGTTCAGATGTTAAGAAGATTGTATATGTAAGTTGTGATCCAAGTACACTAGCTAGAGATTTAGCTATTCTTGAAGAAAAAGGATATAAAACTGTTGAAATTCAACCAGTTGATATGTTCCCACACACACCACATATTGAGTGTGTAGCTGTTATAGAGAAAAAATAATTTAATAAGATTTTAATGGAGAGCCAGAAATGGTTCTCTTTTTTTATGAGGAAATGTATAATTACAAATTTAATATTTAAATTGATAATAATTAATTGATATTTGCATTATATTGAGAAAATAGATAATAAGTTAATAAATAAATACCAATTTTTATAATTGTATAAAAATTATTGATTAATGATATAAGGTTTTGGAATGAGGAATAGATGGTATAATAACTTAGTATATCAAGAATGTGATAGAAGTTAGAAAATTGAATAAACTAATAGATGAATTATAAAAATTAATAGGAAAAAAATTAAAAATAATTATATAAAAATTTACTTAAGATAAAAATTACAAGGGGATATAAGATGCAAGAAAAGTCGCTATATAAAAATAGTATATTTAGGATAGTTCTAAATTTATTTAAGGTAATTTTACCAATATTAATAGGACCTTATGTTATGAGGGTTCTTTTACCAGAGCAGATTGGAGATTTAAATTATGCACAAAGTATATCATCATATTTCTTAATGTTTGGAGCATTTGGGATATTTCAATATGGTGTTAGAGAGATAAGTAAGATAAAGCATGATAAAGAGGCAGTTTCTTCAAAATTCACATCATTTTTTATAATAACGCTTATAAGTAATTTATTAGCACTTGTTATATTTGTTTTAGTTTTAACTGTTGGATTTAAGGGTACAAATGTATATTGGATTTGTATGATTTTAAATATTCCATTTTTATTTAATGTATTTCAAATAGATTGGATGAATGAGGCTTTAGAGAATTTTGGATTTATAACACTTAAAACAATTGTTGTGAGAGGAGCATATTTTATTGCTATTATTGTTTTAGTTAGAAATCCATCAGATTTTAAAACATATGTATATTTAAATGCTTTAGTAGCACTTGGTGGAAGTGTGTTTAGTTTCTTATATATTAAGAGAAATGTTAAGTTTTCATTTAAAAATTTAAAATTTGCAGAGCATATAATTCCCATGTTCTTTGTTGTTATTATATCTAATGCTAATGTATTGTACACACAGTCAGATGTATATATGCTTGGATATTTTAGTGGTGGTGTAATACTTAGTTATTATGTTGTTGGTATGGGGATTATGGGTGTTTTAAATACATTTATGATGTCTGTTGTTCAGGCAATAGCACCAAGGTTACATAGTTATATAGAAAAAGAAGATAAGACGGATTATCTAAATTTATTGAATAAGGTTACTAAAATTTATTTTATGCTGATTTTCCCTGCTGTTATGGGAATGATTTTATTCTCAACCGAGATATTAACACTTTATGCAGGAAGTCAATATACAGAAGGTTTTGGAGTTATAGCTTGTTTTGGAATTTATATGATTACACTTGCCTATGGTGAGATTGCGAGTAATCAAGTTTTATATGTTTATAGAAAAGAGAGAAATCAAGTTGCAATGCTATTTACTGGTGGATTTATAAATATCGTTTTAAATATAATATTAATATACACAGGTTACTTTAGTGTTAATACATCAATACTTAGCACAGGAGTTGCTAATATATTTGTTATAATGTGTCAGTATTTATACATTACTAAAGTTTTAAAAATTAAGATTGAACTTTATGGAAAAGCAATTTATAAGTATTTAGTAGTTTCACTTATATTTATTCCAATAGTTTATGGAGTTAAATATATAGTGACTGATGGATTTATAGAGCTTATAATAGCATCAGTAATTTGTGGGGGAGTTTATTTCTTAATTCTTTTAATAATAAAGGATGATAGTTTTCTTGTTGTTGCAAATCCAATACTTAGTAGAATAAAATCAAAACTTGGAAAGTAAAAAGATGAAGTGCAGTTTTATGCATTTCATCTTTTTTTATTGATTTTAAAATAATAAAAACTAGGTGAGTGAAAAAATGAATTTTACGATATTGATAAAGATAACATTTTCAAAATAAGCAAATCGTTAAATAAAAAGCATTAAAATAATTAGATTGTTAAAATATTGGACTTGGAAGAAGTGGGGGTGAAAAGTGTTGTAAAATATTTACAAGGTTAAAAAGAAAAAAAGGAGGCGATTTTATGAGTGAAAATAGAGAACAATGGGGATCAAAAGTAGGTTTTATACTTGCAGTTATAGGTTCAGCAGTTGGGCTTGGAAACATATGGAGATTTCCGTATGTAGCATATGAAAATGGAGGTGGAGCTTTCCTGATACCATATTTCTTTGCTATTTTTACAGCAGGAATTCCATTATTGATTCTTGAGTATTCTATGGGACATAAATATAGAGGTTCAACACCACTTGCAGTAGCTAGAGCCTCTAAGAAATGGGAATGGCTTGGATGGTGGCCAACAATTACTTCAGCTATTATAGTTGCTTATTATTCAGTTATTATTGCATGGTCAATGAATTATTTTGTGCTTAGTTTTAAAAAAAGTTGGGGAAATGATGCAAATGCATTTTTCCATAATGAGTTTTTAAAATTATCAGCATCACCATTTGAGATTGGTGGAGTTGTGTGGTATGTACTTTTAGGAGTGGCTCTTATATGGATGATAAATTGGGTTGTTTGTTATAAGGGCGTTAAAAAAGGAATTGAAAAATTAAATAAAGTGTTACTTCCAACACTTGTTATTATTATGATTATAATTGCAATTAGAGCAGTTACATTAGATGGAGCAGCAAAAGGACTTAATACATTATTTACTCCAGATTGGGATATGGTTTTTGAACCGTCAGTTTGGGTTGCAGCTTATGGACAAGTTTTCTATTCATTAAGTATTGCAATTGGAATTATGATGACTTATTCAAGTTATTTACCTAAAAAGGCAGATATAAATAATAGTGCGTTTGTTACAGCTTTCGCAAACTGTGGATTTGAATTTTTATCAGCAATAGCAGTTTTTGCAATTCTTGGATTTATGGCTACAGCTCAAGGGGTTGAAGTTTCAGAAGTTGTATCAAGTGGAATAGGACTAGCTTTTGTGGCATTCCCGCAGATATTTAGTGCTATGGGACCAATAGGTAATTTTATTGGTGCATTATTCTTCTTATGCTTAATTTTTGCTGGAATAACATCTTCAGTATCTCTTACAGAAGCAGTATCAGCACCATTTAGAGATAAGTTTGGATGGAGTAGAAAAAAAGTTGTTACAGTAATGTGTCTTATAGGAGCAGCAATGAGTTCTATATTTGCAACAGGAGCAGGGCTTTATATTTTAGATATTGTTGATGCTTTTGTTAATAACTATGGAATTGTTACAGTTGGATTATTAGAAGTTATATTAATTGGATGGATTGTTACACCTACAAAACTTCGCGAACATGCAAATTCAGTATCAAACTTTAAGATTGGAAAATGGTGGGATGTATGTATTAAGTTTGTTACACCAGCAATTCTTATATATATGATAGTTCAAAATATTATTATAGAAATTAAAACACCATATGGTGGATATCAATTATCTGAACTTTTTGCATTTGGATGGTCAGTTATAGGGCTTGGTATTGTTGCTGCATTATTAATTTCTAAAAAACCATGGAAGAATGAAAAGATAGATAATTTTGAAGAACTTGAAGAAAAAGAAAATGATTCAGATGAAAATGTAGAATTTATAGGTTCAAAAGATGATACAGGTAAGTAAAAGGGGGCTTTTATATTATGACAACTACATCAATAATATTCTTTTTAATTGGAGCAATAGTCCTTTGGGGTGGGTTGATTGTTACACTTACAATGCTTTTAAAAGGCGGTAAAGAAGAAAAGAGTACACAAAAATAAAATTTGAATTTAAGGGCTATATACAGATTTAATTTGTATATAGCTCTTTTAAAAGTAAAAAACAATATGAAAAAGGACAATCACGCTTTTAAAAGTATGATTGTCCTTTGATTTATATAAAATTAACGCCCTGCATATTTTATTTCAAGTGTCGCAGCAGGAATGCTATCAAGGCATTTTCCAAGATTCATTGATACTTCTGCAATTTTTGTTTTATCATTATAACTTTCTACAGCTTGAACAATAGCTTTAGCTCTTATAGCAGGATTTTCAGATCTGAAAATACCAGAACCAACAAAAACTCCATCACAACCAAGTTGCATCATCAAAGCAGCATCAGCAGGAGTTGCAACTCCACCAGCAGCAAAATTTACTACAGGTAATTTTTGATTTTCTTTAACATAAGTAAGTAGCTCTACAGGAACTTTATAATCAGTAGCGAGTTTAGTTAAAGCAGCACCATCTATATTTTTAAGACAAGCAATATCTTCATTCATAGCTCTCATATGTCTAACTGCTTCTACAATATCTCCAGTTCCAGCTTCACCTTTAGTTCTTATCATTTTAGCACCTTCATTAATTCTTCTAAGAGCTTCACCAAGGTTTCTTGCACCACAAACAAATGGAGCAGAGAAGTCAGTTTTAACTATGTGATATACATCATCAGCAGGTGTTAAAACTTCACTCTCATCAATAAAATCTATATCTATTGCTTCTAAAAGTTGAGCTTCAACAAAGTGTCCAATTCTAGCTTTTGCCATTACAGGAATTGAAACAGCTGCTTGAATTTGTTTAATCATATATGGGTCTGACATTCTAGCAACTCCACCTTCTTTTCTTATGTCAGATGGAACTCTTTCAAGTGCCATAACAGCTCCAGCACCAGCTTCCTCTGCAATTTTAGCCTCTTCTACAGTAGTAACATCCATAATAACTCTGCCCCTTAAGTTATCTGAAACTTCACAAATTATTCTATCCATTAATATAACCCCCAATATTATTTTTTCTATAATATAAAATTACCAGTTAACTTCCAAATATGAAAATGTTTGGGTACAGTTTTGATATAAGGGAGATTAGATAGTTTTATAGATATTTTTTTATGTAAATTATCAATAGATTATGTTACAATTACTATAAAATACATAGCAGTAGGAGAATATTATGAGTAATAAAAATTTAGAAATAATGAAAAAACTTTTAGCTGAAAAAAAAGCTAAAAATAATAAAAAAGAAGGAAGAGTACTTCCAACTAGATATGGTAACCAACCATCTGGATCAGGAAATTTATAGAATATAGTATAAAGTTATTTTAAATTTATTAATTTAAAATAACTTTTTTTAATTTAGTAAGAGAAATTAATAGTGTGATGTTAATTTAATAATATTATAAAAAAAACTAAAAAAAAAGTAATATTATAGGATAAAAATATAATAACTCGTATAAATTGAGGAAACATAATTATTTTGTTATACTTTCAATATAAAATTTATTAAGAATTGGGGTAGTAAAATAATATGAAGAAAATAATAATTACTGCTGCAGTAGGAATTGGACTTATAAGCTTAATTCCAAATAGTAATTTTAATAAAAGAAAAGATAATAATCTTTTGTTATTAAGCACAAAAAATATAAGTGAAAATATAAAAGAAGATATAAATCCTTTTTGGTTTGACTATGTAACGGAAAGGGTAAATATAGTTACAACTAGTGGGAAAATTCTAAATTATGAGTATTTTCAGGGCATAACTGGAATGAGAACAAATTTACCAAGTGGATATGCTCCAATAGGTTATAAGATTATAGGTATACGAGTGAATGGTGAAAATTTAACAAGTAAAGAAGTTAAAGAATATAAGGTTCCACAAATTTTAGGGGATAAAGATATAACTATTGACTATATAGTTAAGCTAGTAGACTATACAGCAATTGTGAAAGTACATAATAAGGATGGAAAGATTATAACTGAAAAAAGTTTAGGGGAAAAGGGAAGTAAGATAAAATACCCTACTATAGATAAAGGAACAAAGATTATTAGTGTTACAGTTAATGGAAAAGAGATTCCAATTAGCGAAATTCCAAAAGTTATAAATAATAAAAATTTGAATATAGATATTTTTACAGAAAATAAATATAAAAAACCAATAAAGCCAAGTACAGATGGAGATAAAAAACCAGATGTGGTAAAACCA
>NZ_CAMQRY010000007.1 GCF_947036855.1 uncultured Clostridium sp. | reverse complement strand
CAAAATTCGCATGGCTTTTTTATATTTTATTCTTTATTACCTAATATAAATGCTTTAATATACATATCAAGAGTATCATCATTAAAACTTTTATTCTGAGTTATTTTGCTTTTAATATCATTAAAGTCATTATTTTCTTTAACTGCTTTTCCAATGTTTATTAAAAACTTTGAATATTCCATAAAACTTTCATTTGAATACACATCATTATGAGATGCTATATAAAAATCTGCTTCATAACATTGAAGTTCTTTTAATAAAGGAATCATTAAATCTTTACTAAAGCAAGGTTCAACACTTTTTCGATTTGAATATAATATATCACCTAAAAAAACAACTTTTTCAGTTGGAATATTAATAATTGAACAATCTCTTGAATGATCACTAGGAATTCTTTCAAGTTCTACAACTATTCCACCTAAATCAACTTTTAAAAACTCATCATATATGATATGTGAGAACAAAGAAGATTCATTTTTAGAATTTCTTTTTAATTTATCACTTGTCATACCATTAACTATATTTATTAAATCGAAATTAATAGCTCCTAGTACATGATTATCATGTGAATGTGTTAATGCAAGATATTTCAAAGATGGTATGTCCATTTTTTCTATAATGTTTAAAAATTCTAATGATTGTTCTTTTGAACTTCCAGCATCAACTATTAAACTAAATTTATCACCTATAATTAAACCAATTAATGAATGTTTTTTTTGATTATCATAATTCATATAATAAACTCTGTTCGTAATTTTTTTTAACATAATAATATCCCTCCATAAAATAAATACTTCTTTAATATTATTTTACAGTATAACCAATATTTTTGTAACTTTTTATTGAATATATCTTTTAATTAATTTTTATATATATAAAAATCATTTACGAGTATATTATTTAAGAGCTTACATGCTATAAAAAAGCTATATCGAGATATGAGTTATCTACATCCTGATATAGCACTTTCATCAGATTCTACTTTTTACATTCCTATGTCTGTCCTATTATATTTCCCATTAAACTCTACTAAATTAACTTTATTATATGCACTCTTAATAGCTTCTTCTAATGTTTTACCTCTACCAACAACGGATGCAACTCTACCACCAGTCGTATATAGATTATTATTTTTCATACTAGCTCCTGCTATATATAAATTTTCTTTAACTTCATTTGCCACATTCATAATATACCCAACTTCTGGTTTAGCAGGATATCCTTTAGATGCTAAAACTATATTACAACTAAATTCATCTTTCCATTTTAAATCAAAATTTTTCAAATCTTTATTTAAAGCACTTTCTATAAGTTCTAATAAATCTGAATCCATAAGTTCTAATACTGATTGAGTTTCTGGATCACCCATTCTTACATTGTACTCTAAAAGGTATGTCCCTTTTTTAGTTATCATAATTCCAAAAAATATTATTCCAATAAAATCAAATTTTTCTTTTTGTATTCCAATAAGTGTTGGCTTCATTATTTTTGATATAAACTCTTCATTAACTTCATCAGTAACATATAAGTTAGGAGCTACAACTCCCATCCCTCCAGTATTAGGACCTTTTCCACCATCAAAAATTTGCTTATGATCTTTTGCTGATATAAATGGAAGTATTACATTTCCATCGGTAATAGATAATATCGATGCTTCTACACCATCTAAAAACTCTTCAACTACAATACTGCTTCCAGCACCTTTAAATATATCATCAACCATAATTTCATTTATAGCATTAATTCCATCTTCTAAAGTTTCACAAATATAAACCCCTTTTCCAGCTGCAAGTCCATCAGCTTTTATAACTAAAGGAAATTCTTCATTTTTTATATAATCAATAGCTTTTTTATCATCATAGAAAATTTCGTATCTTGCAGTTTTTATATCATACTTTTTCATAAAATCTTTAGAGAAACCTTTGCTTCCTTCAAGCATAGCTCCAGATTTTGCTGGTCCAAATACCTTTAATCCTTCACCTTTAAACAAATCTACAATTCCCTCTATAAGTGGTTGCTCTGGTCCTACAATTGTTATATATATATTATTTTCTTTTGCAAAAACTAATAATTCATTAATTTTTATTATATCTATATTTTCACACTTATTTTCTAAAGCAGTTCCACCATTACCTGGTGCACAGTATATTTTTTCTACGCTCTCATTTTTACCAAGCTTTCTAGCAATCGCATGTTCTCTTCCACCTGACCCAATTAATAATAACTTCATCCCTAATCCCCCTACTAAAATAATAGAGATGCTTATTTGCATCTCTAAATTTATTAATACTAATGTTTAAAGTGTCTTATTCCTGTTATAACCATACTCATATCATTATTATTACAAGCTTCTATTGAATCCTTATCTCTCATTGAACCACCTGGTTGAATAATTGCCTTAATTCCATATTCACTTGCTTTTTTTACAGTATCATCAAACGGGAAGAATGCATCAGATGCCATAACTGTTGCCCCTGTTCCTCTTTCTAAAGCCTGACAAGCTGCCCATATTCTATTAACTTCTCCACCACCAATTCCAATAGCCTTCATATCTTTAGCTACTACAATTGCATTAGATTTAACATATTTAACTACTTTCATAGCAAACATCATATTTTTCATTTCATCATCACTAACTTGTCTATTTGTTACAACATCAAGTTTTTCTACTAATTTATTATCTTCTTCTTGTACAAGTATTCCACCATCAACTGATACTAATAATTTCTTAGCACAAGGTTTATTGTTACATTTTATTACTCTAAGATTCTTTTTAGTTTTTAAAATTTCTAAAGCTTCTATATCAAATTCTGGTGCTGCTACAACTTCTAAAAATGTATTAAGCATTTCTGTTGCTGTATCTGCATCAACTTTAGTATTTAGTGCAACTATTCCACCAAATATTGAAATTGGATCACAATCATGTGCTTTTTTATAAGCTTTATAAGGATTTTCTCCTATAGCAACTCCACAAGGTGTATTATGCTTTAATGCACAGCATGTTATCTCTTCAAATTCTGATACTACCTTATAAGCAATATCTAAATCTTTAATATTATTATATGATAACTCTTTTCCATTTAAAATTTCAAAGCTATTCATAGCGCCATCAAACTCTGTTGCACCATAATATGCTGCACTTTGATGTGGATTTTCTCCATATCTTAAACTTTGTAATTTTTTATATGATACTGATAAATACTCTGGATACTCATCTTCCTCAAATAAGAAGTTTGATATAGCACCATCATAAGCACTCATTAAATTAAATACTTTAGCTGCCATTTTCTTCTTAAATTTAAAATCTATTTCATTTGATTCAAAACCTTTTATAAACTCTTCATAATCAGAAACATCACTTAAAACTACAACATCTTTAAAGTTTTTAGCTGCTGATCTTAGCATTGTAGGTCCACCAATATCAATAAACTCAACTTTTTCTTCAAATAATAAATCTTCTCTAACTTTTTCAAAGAAAGGATATAAATTAACTATAACTAAATCTATCATCCCTATATTTCTTTTTTCTAAAGTTTCCATATGTTCTTTATTATCTCTTATAGCAAGTATTCCACCATGTATCACAGGATGTAATGTCTTAACTCTACCATCAAGCATTTCATCACTACCAGTAACTTCATTAACTTCTTTTACAGAAATTCCATTTTCACTTAAATATTTATAAGTTCCCCCTGATGAAATTATCTCAACATTTTTTTTCACTAGACTTTTTGCAAGATTAAGTATACCTGTTTTATCATAAACACTAATTAAAGCTCTTTTAATCATATTCCCCTCCAAAGTATCTTTATTGTAATTTAACTCTACCATCTATTATTTCTAGATTTAATTCACTTAGTTCTTTTAAAACTTTTGGTAAAATTCTATGTTCTTCTTTTAAAATTTTCTTTTGAAGGATACTTGCTGTATCCTCAAAAGAAACTTCAACTATTTGTTGACTTATAATAGCTCCCCCATCAACTTCTTCATTCACAAAATGAACTGTGCAGCCTGAATATTTAACACCTTTTTCTATAGCCGCTTCATGTACTTTCATACCGTACATTCCTGCTCCACAAAAACTTGGTATTAATGATGGGTGAATATTTATTATTCTATTTCTAAATTTATTAATTAAATTTTTACCTATAATAGATAAAAAACCTGCTAAAACTACATAATCAACTTTTCCATCTATTGTTTTAAGTATTTGATTACTTAAATCTTCTTTATATATTTTTCTATCTAATAATAAAGTTTTATATCCTCTGCTTTTAGCTTTTAAAAGCCCACTTGCATCTCTATCAGCTATAACACTTACTATCTCAATATTATTTAAATAACCTGAGTCTATACTATTCATTATAGACTCAAGATTACTCCCACCACCTGAAATCAAGACTGCTATTTTAAGCAAATCTTTTCACCTCCAGTAGCTACATATCCAAGTTCTACTGGGTTTTCTCCAAGTTCTTTTAATATTTTCATAGTTTCTACTTTATCATTCTTATCTACACATAATACAAAACCAATTCCCATATTAAATGTATTATACATATGGTTTTTATCTACACCTTTTTCTATCATAAGGTTAAATATTTCTGGAAGCTCATAAGAATCCTTATTTATCACTGCAACTAAATTATCCGCTTTAAACATTCTTGGAATATTTTCAATAAATCCACCACCTGTTATATGTGCCATACCTTTTACATCAATTGTTTCCAAAAGTTCTAAAACAGGTTTTACATATATCCTTGTTGGCTCTATTAAAGTTTTCCAAATTTCTTGCCCATTAAAATCTTCATTCAGATCAGTAAATAATTTTCTTACAAGTGAAAAGCCATTTGAATGTATTCCCGAAGAAGGTATTCCTATAAGAATATTTCCGTCTTCAATTTTTCCACCATCAACAATTTTTTCTTTATCAACCACACCAACTGCAAATCCAGCCATATCATATTCACCTTCTGAATAAAAACCTGGCATTTCTGCTGTTTCTCCTCCAACAAGTGAACACTCACTCATAAGGCACCCATCTGATATACCTTTTACAAGTTCTGCAGAAACATTTGCATCAAGTTTTCCACATGCTATATAATCAAGGAAAAATAATGGCTTTGCTCCATGACATAAAATATCATTTACACACATAGCAACACAATCAATTCCTACAGTATCATATTTCTTAGTTTTAAAAGCTATCTCAAGCTTAGTTCCAACACCATCTGTTCCTGAAACTAAAACTGGTTTTTTATATCCTTCTGGAAGTTCTACAAATGCTCCAAAACTACCAAGCCCACTTAAAACATACTCACTTAAAGTTTTCTTTGCATAATCCTTTATAAGTGATACTGACTTATAACCCTCTTCTATATTAACTCCGGCATCTTTATATGTTATCATTATTAGTCCCCCTTAAAATTTAATCTAAATATTCGTTACTGCCTTTTTCAACTGGTGTAGATACTGGATATACTCCATTTAAACATCCTAAACAGAATCCTTTATTTTTACATCCAGTTGATAAACTATCTAATAAATTATCTATTGTTAAATAATCTAATGAATCAACTCCGATTGTTTCTCTTATCTCTTCAATAGATTTATTTGCACCTATTAAATCTTTTCTATATGGTGTATCTATTCCAAAATAGCAAGGATACTTAACCATTGGAGATGCTATCTTAAAGTGAACTTCTTTAGCTCCAGCTCTTCTTAAAGATTCAACTAAATGTCTTGAAGTTGTACCTCTAACAATTGAATCATCTATTAAAATAACTCTTTTACCCTCAACATTTATTTTTAATGGATTTAATTTAACTGATACAGCTCTTTCTCTAAGTTTTTGATCTGGTGCTATAAAAGTTCTTCCAATATATTTATTTTTTATAAATCCTATATCATAAGGAATTCCTGATGCCTTAGCGTATCCTATAGCTGAAGAAAGTCCTGAATCTGGAACTCCAATAACTACATCAGCATCAACTGGATTTTGTTCAAATAACTTAATACCAGCATTTACTCTTGATTGATGAACACTCATACCATCCATTACACTATCTGGTCTTGCAAAATAAATATATTCAAATGCACATGTTTCACATTGAGTTCTCTCTGAATAAGAAATACTTTCTATTCCACTTTCAGATATAACTACAATTTCCCCTGGCATTACATCTCTTATAAACTCAGCTCCAATTGCATCAAGTGCACAACTTTCTGAAACTAATATATAATCTTCCTCAATTTTACCAATACATAATGGTCTTATTCCATGAGGATCTCTTATTCCTATTAATTGCTCTTTTGTAGCTATAGTTACAGCAAATCCACCACTTATAGCTTGTACTGCTCCGTAGATAGCTTTAATTATTCCTCTTCTTGCATTTCTTGCAATTATACTCATTAAAACTTCTACATCACTATCAGTGTGGAAAACATATCCTGAATCTTCTAAAAGTTCTTTTAAAACATCAGCATTAACAATACTACCATTATTAGCTATTGCAATATCACCAAGCTTACTTGAACCAAGAAGTGGTTGTGCATTTTCTATTCTTGCTTCAACCTCAGCTGCATATTTAACATGTCCTATTGCTATATGTCCTTTTAATTTATCTAAATCTTTTAGTTCAAATGCATCTGTTAAAAGTCCAAGCCCTTTATGAATTTTCATTTCCTCACCATTAGAAACTGCAATTCCAGCACTTTGTTGTCCTCTATGTTGAAGAGCATATAATGCATAATACGCATACTGCGCTACATTAGCTCCACTCTTTGAATACACACCAAAAACTCCACACTCGTCTTTTAATTTATCATTAACTGCATCGTACATATATAAAACACTCCTTTAAATTAAATATTTTTCCAAATTCCCTTTAAACTACTTTATTCTATTTAAAATTTCTACATATGCGTCTTTTACATTTCCCATATCTCTTCTAAATCTATCTTTATCTAACTTTTCACCAGTTGTAGCATCCCAAAATCTACAAGTATCAGGAGAAATTTCATCTGCTAAAACAACTTCACCAGTTTTAGTTCTACCAAATTCGATTTTAAAGTCTATTAAGTTTATATTTTGTTTTTTGAAGAATGCTTTTAATAAATCATTTATTTTTCTTGTCATATCATAAATAACTTCAAGTTCTTCAAAAGTTGTAGCACCAATTCCTACAGCATGATAGTCATTTATAAGAGGATCTCCAAGGCTATCATCTTTATAAGAAAGTTCTAAAACTGTTGTTTTAAGAGCAAAGCCCTCTTCAAGACCAAGTCTTTTTGCCATACTTCCAGCAGCTACATTTCTTACTATAACTTCTAAAGGTATAATTTCTACTCTTTCACAAAGTTGCTCTCTCTCATTTAATTTTTCTATAAAATGAGTTCTAATTCCATTTTCTTTAAGCATTTCAAAAATAACAGTTGTTATAGCATTATTAAGAATTCCCTTATCATCAATCTCAGCTTTTTTCTCACCATTAAATGCTGTTGCATCATCTTTGTAATATACTATTACCTTATCTGCGTCATCTGTACTAAATATTCTTTTTGCTTTTCCCTCATATAACATTTCTCTTGCTACCATTATAAATCTACTCCTTCACCGTTTTCTTCTATAAATTTAACTTTCATATTTGTTCTATATAAATTCAACTTTTCTTTTATATCCTCATACTTTATAGAAAGCATTTGAACTGCTAACATTCCTGCATTATAACTATTATTTATACCTACAGTTGCAACTGGTATTGCTTTTGGCATTTGAACTATTGAATATAAAGAATCAAGTCCACCAATTGCTCCATTTATTGGAATACCTATAACTGGCATAGTAGTCTTTGATGCAATTACTCCCGGTAGATGTGCTGCAAGCCCTGCTCCAGCTATAACTACTTCACATCCTGCTTTTTCTGCATTTATTAAAGTTTCTTCAAGCTTTTCAGGAACTCTATGTGCCGATAATATATATGCCTTATATTCTACCCCAAATTCCTTTAAAGCATTAGCTGCACCTCTCATAACTTCAGTATCTGATTTACTTCCAAAAAATATTGCTACTTTCATTAACGATTCCTCCTAATAAAATTAATTGATTAATTGAAAAATTTATATAATATCTACATTTATATTACTTAACATAATATAAATGTAGATTAATTATTTATTTAAAGTAATTTACACCAGCTTCAAATATTTTAGAATCGAAATCTCCTATAACATTCTTATAAAGATTCTCTCCAATTCTCTCTGAGTGTCCCATCTTCCCTAAAACTCTGCCATCAATACTTGTTATACCTTCTATAGCCATAACTGATCCATTAGGATTAAATGGCATATCTAAACTTGCCTTTCCATCTAAATCAACATATTGTGTTGCAACTTGTCCATTTTCAATAAGCTTAGCTATTACATCTTCACTTGCAAAAAATCTTCCTTCACCATGTGAAATTGCTACGTTATAAGTATCTGAAACTTCAGTATTATAAAGCCAAGGTGATTTGTTTGAACATATTTTAGTTCTAACTATAGAACTCATATGCCTTCCTATATTGTTATAAGTTAAAGTTGGCATAGTTTCATCAAGCTCAACTATCTTTCCATATGGTACAAGTCCAAGTTTTATAAGAGCTTGGAATCCATTGCATATACCAATCATTAATCCATCCCTATTCTCTAGTAAATCTGTTACTGCCTCTTTAATATTTTCATTTCTAAAAATAGTTGCAATAAACTTTGCAGAACCATCTGGCTCATCCCCAGCTGAGAACCCACCTGGTAACATTACTATTTGAGATTTTCTTATTTCTTTTTCAAGATTTTCAAGTGACTCTGCTAATGCTTCTGGTGTTAAATTCCTAAATACAAGTTCTGTTACACAAGCTCCTGCTTTTTCAAAAGCTTTTCTGCTATCATATTCACAGTTAGTACCAGGGAATACCGGAATTAAAACTCTTGGGATTAAAACTTTATTTTTAGCTTTAAGCTTCTTAACCGATTCAAATTCTATATTTTCTGCAAAAGTTTCAGTTTTTTTAGTTTCTGATTTAAATACAGTTTCTAATTTTTCACTTAAACTTCCTATAAGTTCATCAATTTCAAAAACTTCTGATAAAATATTAATTTTCATCTCTGAATTTGTTGTTGCTACAACTTTATATTCTAATTCTTTAATACTCTCTAAATTAAAATCTTTGCTTACTTCTATAATCATTGATCCATAATTTCTTTCAAATAACTCATCTGAAGTAATCTCACCATTTATATCAAATCCAATTTTATTACCTATAGACATTTTCACTAAAGCTTCTAGCATTCCACCACTTTTAATTGAATTTAATGCTAATATTTTCCCTGCTTTATTTAAACTTTCTACAACTATAAGCATTTTCTTAAATTCATCCATATTTAAAAGACTATCTTCTTCTCTTTTAACTTTTAATTCTATAACTTTAGAATTTTCATTTTTAAATTCTGGAGATTTTATAAACTCTGCTTTATCAGTAGTTACTGCAAAAGCTACAAGAGTTGGAGGTACATCAAGATTTCCAAAACTTCCTGACATTGAATCTTTACCACCAATAGCTGGTATTAATAACTCTTTTTGAACTTTATAAGCTCCCATTAATGCTGCAAAAGGTTTCCCCCATCTAGCCTTATCAGTTCCTAATTTTTCAAAATATTCTTGAAGTGTTAGTCTAACCTTTTCATAACTTCCACCAATAGAAACAACCTTTGTCACTGCTTCTATTATGCTATAATACGCTCCATGATATGGACTCCAACTAGCTATTTCTGGATTAAGTCCTGATGTCATAATTGAACAATCATTCGTATATCCATCCATTAATGGTATTTTACAAGCCATTCCTTCTGCTGGAGTAAGCTGATACTTTCCACCAAACGGCATAAGTATTGTTCCTGTTCCTATAGTACTATCAAATCTTTCTACAAGACCCTTTTGTAATGATATATTTAAATCTTTAAGTGAATTTGTTATTCTTTCTCTAAGTTCTAAATCAGAGCTTGGAGTAAAGTAATCAAAATTATCACTTGGAGCTTTAACATATATATCAGTATGTTGTCTTGCGCCATTTGTATTTAAAAACTCTCTTTTCAAATTAACTATATTTTCATTATTCCAGAACATTCTCATGTATCCTGTATCGGTAACTTTCGCTACTTCTGTTGCTTCTAAATTTTCTGCATTTGAAATTTCTATAAATCTCTTTGCATCTTCTTTTTTAACAACTACAGCCATTCTTTCTTGTGACTCTGATATTGCAAGTTCAGTTCCATCAAGCCCTGCGTATTTCTTAGGTACTAAATCTAAATTAATATCTAATGAATCACAAAGTTCTCCGATTGCAACTGAAACTCCACCAGCGCCAAAATCATTACACCTTTTTATAAGCCTTGTTATTTCTTTATTTCTAAATAACCTTTGTATCTTTCTTTCCGTTGGTGCATTTCCTTTTTGAACCTCTGCCCCACATAGTTCTATTGATAGTTCACTATGTTCTTTTGATGAACCTGTTGCACCACCACAACCATCTCTACCAGTTTTTCCACCAAGAAGTATTATTACATCTCCAGCAACTGGAACTTCTCTTAAAACATTTTCTTTTGGTGCTGCTCCAAGAACTGCCCCAACTTCCATTCTTTTTGCAATATATCCATTATGATAAATTTCTCTAACCTCACCTGTTGCAAGACCAATCTGATTTCCATATGAGCTATATCCATTAGCTGCTCCAAGAGTTATCTTTCTTTGTGATAACTTACCATCAATCGTATCACTAACCTTAACAGTAGGATCTCCACATCCAGTTATTCTCATTGCTTGATATACATACGTTCTTCCTGAAAGTGGATCTCTTATTGCTCCACCAAGACAAGTAGCTGCTCCACCAAATGGTTCTATTTCTGTTGGATGGTTATGAGTTTCATTTTTAAACATTAATAGATACTCTTCCATCCCTTTATCTGTTTCTATCTCTATATTAATTGAACATGCATTTATCTCTTCTGAAATATCTAAGTCATTTAATATTCCTCTTTTTCTCATTTCTTTCATTGATATAACTGCCATATCCATAAATGTCATATCTCTATTTTTATCTTCATATACAAAACTTCTACTTACTTTATAATCTTCAAACGATTTTTTTAAAGACTCTGTATATTTACTTTCTTCTATCTCAACTTTATCTATGCTTGTCTCAAATGTTGTATGTCTACAATGATCCGACCAATAAGTATCTATAACCTTTATTTCTGTTATAGTAGGATTTCTTTTTTCTGATTTAAAATAATCTTGAATCATTTTTATATCTTCAAGACTCATAGCAAGTCCTAACTCTTTATGGAAATCTCCAAGACTTTTTAAATCTAAAGTTATAAAATCATTTAGTATTTCTACTGAATTTGGAACTAAATAATTTTCTTCAAACTCGCTACTTAAATAATCAACTTCTTTAGAATCTACATTATTGATATAATATTTTTTTATTTTATCAACTTCATCTGATGTTAAACTTCCTTTTAGTATAAGAACTTTTGAACTTTTAATTTTAATTTTTCTTCCCTTATTTAAAATTGCAAAACATTCACTTGCTGCATCAGCTCTTTGATCATACTGCCCTGGTAAATATTCTACTGCAAATGCAATTTCATCATCATTTAAAAATATCTTTTCCTTATTTAGTGTATCTACCGTAGGCTCGTATAAAATACTTTCTATACTATCAACATCTTGACCATTTACAATATATTTATTTAAAAGCCTAACCTCTAAAAGTTTATCTATTGCTAGGTTCTTTTTAAAATCTTCTAACAACCCTTTCGCTTCAATATCAAACCCTTTTTTCTTTTCAACATAAAATAAACTTAACATAGCAACCCCCATTCACGAATTTTAAAATATTTTTTATACTTATTGTTCGTGTTATAAATACATATTACCACTTACTTCCTTTAAGGTCAAACGTTTTTTGCAAAAAGAAAGCATATAATTCGTGTTTTGAATTATATGCTTTCTTTTTTATTTAATTATATGTTTTTATTCAATTATATATTTCTTTTCTACCAAACTATTAGAGATTATTGGTGACATTTCTAATTTAAATTTATCTTCTTTATCATAATTTTCAAAATCTATAATAGTAACATTCATATTAGGTTTTCCAACTACTCCTACCGGTCTTGCTTCATTAAATATTATTGGTCTTTCCTTAAAAGACCTAATAAAAGCTCTAGCTACATCATATATAACATTTTTATGAATTTCTCTAGTTACTCCAAGCCCTTGAACATTTCCAACTGGAAGTATTCCAACTGTCATATCTTTATGTGCTTTATACTTAGCTCCATACCCAACCGTATCGCCTGATTTAACTTGATATATTGAAACTGCTTTAGCATAATAATCAAAAACTTTCTTTATGCCAACACTTGCACCAATATAACCATATAGTATATTTCCAGCCCTAGCTGCAGTTGTAAAACTAGCTGCACCTCTTAATTTATTACTTATTATCCCACTAGATGCAAGGCAGTGAATATATTCAACTTCTCCTATATACTTTTCTGAACAAGTTCTAAATACCTCAATTTGCTTTAATGTATATTCTTCATCAGCAGTCTTATGTAAATGTGTGTATATTCCTTCTATTTTAATATTTTTATAATTATCCTTTAACTCCTTAATAAAGCCATCCAACTCTGTAGGCTTTATTCCCATTCTATTCATACCACTATCAATATATATATGAACCCTATATTCCTCATCTTTTTCTATGAAATTTAAAACTTCTTTATTATCTATACTTAAAATCAAATTTTTTCTATTAGCCTTAAAACAACTTTCCTGACATAATGGAGATAATATAAGAACTTCAGTATCACTGCTAATCTTATTTGCCTCTTCCATATCAGCTACTGCTATTATGTCAACCTTATCTGCTAAAAACTTTGCAACTTCAGTTAAACCAAGACCATATGCATCACCTTTAACAACTCCTATTAACTTTTTTTCTCCAATTATCTTTTTTATAATTTCTATATTTTTTTCTAATCTATTTAGATAAACTTCACACCAAAAATTCATATTTTAATCCTTTCAAACCTCTTTTTCATTAGTATTATTTAATATAATTATAGCATACCATGAAAAAAATTTCATTATCCTCAATTTTGATATTATTTTCTAAATTTATATCATCTTATTAATTTTTAACATTTAAACTTTTTTTAATCATATTTCTTTTTACTTATTATATATTAAAAATCTCTAAAATATTTTCACCTTTAAATATTAACTCAAAAAAGTATATTTGTAATAGAAACTTCTACTACAAATATACTTTTATACTTTATTCTTCTGCTTGAACTTTATATTTCCCTCTTGGATTATTTTCAAATTTATATAAACCAGTATCATCTGACTTTGTTTCTTTAACCTTAACATAAGTCCCATCAACAATTTCATATAGAAGATTAATATTTATATTTGCTTTATTTTCTTCTATTATATAGCCATATATCATATTTTCTATTGATTTTAATATTAATGATAAAAATGAACATTTTTCATTAAATTTTATTTTAAACTTTCTATTTTTAAATTCATTTGCTGATATTCTAAGTATATATTCACCATAATTTATTTTAATACTTCCAATTCCACAGAAATTTGTTCTTAGCACATAGAAATTATCATCATTTTTTATTTCTATTTTTGCATTATATATTGGAGTTCCTATTTCACTGCTTATACACAAAACCAAACATCCATCATTATTCATAAGCTACCTCTTTAAATTGATATCATTAATTATATGTATCAATGTATACAAAAGATAACCTATTTATAGATATCTACTATCATTCCCTGTATTTCATCTACAGTTCCTGCTACCTTCAAATTATCTTTTTCTGCTTTTAATAATTCAACTGTAAGATTTTCCAGTTTTTCATCTATTGTCTCAACAGTTATAAAATATTGAGTTTGCCAAAAACTTGTATTATTTTTTATCTTATACATATGTGCTAAAACTTCTTTTAAATAATCTTTTATGAGCCTTTTGTATGCCCTTACATCTCCATATGATTTATTTAAAATTAATCTATCACCCTTAGATTTTATATCTTTTATCATTTTTTGTAACTCTTCATTTGATTTTCTATCTTTTGCATCATTAAAATTTTGTGAAAACTCCTTTTTTGCATTTATTTTTGAATCTTCTTTTTTAAACTCTGTTCTTTGATTTCTTTCAGTACCTCTAATCTCCATATTTCCCCTCCAAATACATTTCTTATAAATAATATTACATCAATTAATTAAATTCATCAAATAAAAAAAAGATGTCTTTTCAGACATCTTAAACTAACTCAGTTTCACCTTGTACTATTAATTTAGTTCCAGTTTCATCTTGTGTTATTAATTTAGCTCTCATTAAACCACCAAGTGACATTTTAAAGTATTTTTTAGAACACTTAAATACATCTTTAATAGCTTCTGGTGAACTTTTATCATATAATTTCATTTGACCACCATTATTTTTTAAATACTCTAAAATTTCAGTTTCAAGTTTCCCTTTTTCTTCAAGCTTTTTAGCTCTTAATCTTAATGTTACAATACCATCTTCATATATTCTGCTTATTGTTCCTGTTACTGTATCACCAATCTTAAAATTCTCATAGAACTCTTTAGTAAGTACAGCACCTTTATACTTATTATCTATAGCAATACTAAGTGATCCATTTGTTTGGAACCCATAAATTATTCCTGTAGCTTCTGCATTAAGCTCTGCATCTTCCATATAATCTAAATCTCTATCAACATCAGTTGTTGCTGCAAGTCTTCCTGTTTTATCAACATATATGTATAGTAAATAAGATTTCCCTACTTCTAAAGTATACTTTTGCTCTTTAAATGGAATTAAAATATCTCTCTCTAAACCTAAATCTGCAAAAGCTCCTATTTTCTCATTTAATTCTTTTATAGTAAGTACAGCTAAATCACCAACTACTGCAAGTGGTTTCTTCTCTGTTGCAATTAATCTATCTGCTGAATCTCTATAAATAAATGCTTCTATTTCATCACCAATTTTAACATCGTTTGTTAGTATGTTATTGTTAGGTATTAATATATCATCATCAGTACTTGATGTTTTAGCTCCTAAAAACATTCCAAATGCAGATTGTCTAACAACCTCTAATTTATTATAATCTCCGATTTTTATCATAAAATCCTCCTGTTTAAACACATTTTTATTCTTAAGTTATAAGATAATTTTTATTTGAATAAACTTATATATAAGACTTACCCAAATAAACAAGTTTTCATATGTGCTTTTAAATATCTATCATATAATATTAACCTTGTTTATTTAAAATGTAAAGTTTTAAAACAATAATAACCTCAAAGGTAGGTGTACTATTTGAACAAAAAAAATTCTACTGATGTAAATAATAATTTTAATATAGAAAATCTCAAGTTTTTTTATGGAGTTCCTCATTGCCATACCACTTTATCAACTGGTAAAGCTTCTCCAAGTGAGTGTATTGAACTTGCATATAAAAATGATTTAGATTTTGTTATAATTACTGACCACAACTCATATTTTGCTGATAATATAAAACTTAATAAATGGTCTAATTTAAATAAGTTAATAACTAAATATAATAAAAAATATTCAAATTTTTTAATTTTACAAGGTTTTGAAACTCATACTAAGTCATTTGGACATCTTAATATTATAAATTCACCAAACTATTTTCTAGGTACTATTGATTCTATAGAATCTTTAATTATTTGGTGTTCTAAAGATACCGATACTATTGTTGCTATAAATCATCCAAATAACTCAGCACTTTCAATTCCATATTCAGAAACAAATAATAATTTTATTAAAACAATTGAACTTGGAAATGGTATCTTCAATAAAAAATATACTAAACATGATAAGATCTACTACTCAATGCTTGATAGAGGTTGGAAACTTGCTGCTATAAATAGTCAAGATAATCATAAACTTAATATAGGTAAAGAAGAAAATTTAACTTGTGTTATAGCAAATTCACTATCTAATAAAGATATAGTATCTTCACTCAAAAATCATTTTTCATTTTCTACAGAATCTAAATCACTCAAAATGTTTTTTACAATTAATATGAATATAATGGGTAGTACTTTAAAATCAACTGAAAATGAAACTTTAAACTTTTTCATTAACACTCTTGATGTAAATAGAAAAATTTCCAAACTACAAATTATTACTTCTAATAATACCATTGTAAAAGAACTTTTAAACATTGACCTTCACACTGTAAAATTTATGTTTGAGAAAAAAGCTTCACAAACAGAATTATGGTATGTGGTTAAAGTAGTGTTAAATGATAAACGAGAAGGCATAACTTCTCCAATATTTATAGATTTCAATTAAAAAAACATGATTTTAAGCAACTTTGCTCAAAATCATGTTTTTAATCTTTTTAATCTTTTTAATCTTTTTAATAATTATATTCAGTTTCAACTCTTAAATGAACATACCAAGTATTCCGTTAAGATCAGCCATCTTACCTTCTCCAATAGCTCTAAACTGCCATTCTGACCCTTGTCTATATAACTCAGCAAATATCATTGAAGTTGCTGTTGAAGCATCATCTTTTAACACAAATCTACATAATTCTGAGTTAGTAGCACCATTCATAAGTCTAACATATGAATCATTAATCATTCCAAATGTTTGTCTTCTATTTGCTGCATCATGAATATTTACTATAAATACAATTTTTTGTACGTCTGATCTTACCTGTGATAAATCTATTTTAATTTCTTCATCATCACCCTCACCAGCACCTGTTCTGTTATCACTACCAAGTTGTACCCCTTGTACTGATTTATTATTAAAGAAGATTACATCACTTCCACCATTTTGTAACTTACCATTACTATTTAACATAACTGCTGATATATCTACATCAAAACCTACACCATGCTGTGATACATCCCATCCTGCCCCTAGAATAACGTTTGTAAGTCCTGGTTCTCTTTTTGTTAAATCTAATATATCATTTTTTTGTAAGTTCACTATCGGCATAGCAGAACCCATTGATTGTTGTTGCTGTTGCATTCCACCAAAACCACTTCCTAAATTAATTCCCATCTATATTGCCTCCATTTCTAATTTAATATTTATATGTCTATATTATACCATTATATTTCCTACTCATAAAATCTTTAATTTTTTAAAACTACAGCATATTAAAAATCCTTTTACTAGTTTACCCATTAAATATATTTTAATTAAAAAGTTATTTTCCCTCTAATATTTTTTTCAATCTTTCTATCTCTAAATCTTTTTCATCTAATAATTCTATATGTTTTTTATCTTTTTCCAAAAGTTCATTACTTAAACTATTTATAAGTGATGCCATCTCATCAGCACTACCTATAATTCTATTAAATAGCAAAATATTAGATTTTAATATATCAGGAATATTATCATGTGAATATCTAAGCCTATGATCTATCTCTCCATAACCTTCCTCAAATATTGTTCTAACTTGTATTTCCGCTATAATTTTATTAGTTCTAGTATAATTAAGTTCCACTAAATAATGAACTGACCTATATCCTGACGGTCTAGATCTTACTTCAATATCTAAATCATTAAACTTCTCAGTATTATCTCCTGCTCTAACATTTGCTGTAATCTCTATAACCTTCCAAGTATCATTAATAAAGTTATGAATTTGTTCCCATTCATCTTTAAAAATATGCATTACCCTAACACCAATTATGTCATTTATTTCTTCTTTATAATTTTCTACTGTAAATTTAAAATTATCTCCATATTTATTTTTCCTATCCACTGTCTTTCTAATTATTTTTTCAACAAGTCTATCACTTTGTTTAATTCTAGATTTAACCGTATGAATATTAGGATTGCCCCTTAATATATTAGCTATAAATTCAGCTTGATTTTCATATGAGCTTCGTGAATTAATATAATTAATATAAATTTCTCCAAGTTCTTCTAGATCTATATTATTTTCTTCTATAATTTTTTCAGTGCTAGGATATTTTTGTAACACTTCTTGCAATTTTAAAATTCTCTCCATAATTATCTCCTCTTATGCTAGAAACTATATTTCATAATATAAAAAATAGCCCCTGAAGGGCTATTCTTTTATTTTTTATTATTTTTAACCCTATTAGGTTTAGCTTTTGACTTAATTACTACTTTTTTCTCTGCTTTTTTAATACTTGGATTACCATCTTTATGAACATCAAAGAACCAGAAGAATAGTATTGCTGCTATTCCCATTAAAGGCATCTTAATTAAATCTATAACTCCACCTGTTCCTGGAACTAAAAATGATGCTGCTAAAAATATTGCTGCTATTGCTAACAATATCCATTTATTAACTCTTATTTTACTAAATACATATCTACTAAGTAACATATACGCTACAAAAATTAAAATAGCAAACCCAACCGTTATCAGTATAACTTTTAACATTTCAAACATATTGTCCCCTCCTTAATTATTCTTATCTTAATTTTAGATGAATTTGCTATTATTTTCAACAAAAAATTTATTTTTCCACATTATATTTACCAATATCTAGGTTATTTTTTAAATTTTATTAATTTTTTATCAATTTTATTAATTTTTTTCGAGTTTTTTATAACTTTGTCTTTAAAAATTCATAAATATTTGATAGAATAATAATGTCAAAAAATATTATATACGAGGTGATTTTATGTCTTTATCAAATTCAATGCACTTAGATGAACTAGACTTACAAATATTAGATATACTGATCAAAGATTGTAGAACTCCATATCTTGAGATAGCAAGAATCTGCCACGTTTCTGGTGGTACAATTCATGTTAGAATGAAGAAAATGGAGGATCTTGGCATAATAAAAGGAACTAGAATCCTTTTAAATCTTTCAAAACTAGGTTACGATGTTACTTGTTTTGTTGGAATATATGTTGACTGTACGTCATCTTACAACGAAATATTTGATAAACTTTCAGCAATTAAAGAAATTGTAGAGCTTCACTTAATAACTGGTGCTTACACTATCTTTGCTAAGTTAGTTTGCAAAAGTATTTCAGATTTACAAGATATTTTATTAAATAAGGTTAATATAATAGATGGTATCAACAGAACTGATACATTTATCTCATTATCTCAACCAATCGATAGAAATATTAGACTTTAATATAATCTCCAAATAAGCATAGTACAAATTACTTGTACTATGCTTATTTTTTTTATTCGCTTTTTTTAGTTTATCCATTTTCAAAAAAATTATGCTAAGTATTTAAAACACTTAGCATAAACTCATATTATAATTCTTTTATGATATCAAATAACTCTAACGCTGCTTTTCTAGGTCCTTCTTTTTCAAGTCCCTGTATAGCAAGACATGTATTAATTTCTCCAACTTTAATATTATTTTCAAACATTTTATTGAAGTATCTATCTAAAAGAACATCACATTCTTTACTTTTTTGTGCTGGTCCAAATGGATTTGCAAAGTATGATTCTACAAGACCAAGCTCCGTAGTTGTTCCTTTTGCTACTCTAGCACCTTTTCTAAATGTATCAATAGCCTCTTCTGCTGTATTAAAGTAACTAATAGACTTTTTACCATCTCTTATATCAGTATAATTATTAGCATATAAGAATAAATCTACTTTATACCCTGCCATAATTTCCTCATATGAAGCTACTGGTATTACAAGTCTTGCATTAATTTTATCAGGATTCATAAATATACTTCTATCAATTTCTTTAAAAGCATATCCAGGATCTAAATCATCAAGTCTAACAAATGCTCCAATTTCAGTTCCATATCCTATAACTTCATTATTTTCAATTTTAATACTTCCCATATCATCAAAAACAATTGTCATTTCACTAATATAATCTTCACTAAGTGTTCTAAACGCCTCTAAACTTTCTGATTTACCAGCTCCACTATCACCCATTATGATAATATTTGCTTCTTTTCCTGTTTTAAGAAGTATCTTAACCATTGCACCATGTATTGGTAAATTACCTCTTTCCAGCATCATAAGGTTATGAAGTGTTAATATCATCTTTTTCATATATCCAAAGTAATCTACATCTTCACTATAATTTACATATCCAACCATTAAATCATTTTTTGTATCTTTATAGAATACATTTCTGTTTTCTCCACCATTTTTATCTCCATAAGCATAAATAATATCAGGTTTTTTACCTCTATATTCTGATGGCTTTGCCATTTCAAATAAGTTGCATAAAGTTATTCCATGTGACATTAGATCTCTATGGAAGTAGACATGTGCAAGAAGTCCTCCAACTTTTATTGGATAACAGAACCAATGCTCTTCATTTATACTCATACCTTTTATTGGATTTTCAAAAGTTTCACTAAACATTCCATCTCTTGTATTTCTCTTAGGATATGTTATAAATGGTGTTTCAAGTGATATAGAATCTATAAAGTTTATTTTTTCTAAAACTTCATATCCTGTAGGTATTGGCCATATAACATCATTAAGCATTATACAAGCATTTCCACCAGCTGGAACCTGTCTATAAACTCTTGGACTCTCATTTAAAAGATTTTTTGTTATTCTTCTATAAAATCTTAATATAAGTTGTGAAAATGAAGTATTTGCTTCTGCAAAACTTACTGCTGCAATTCCAGCCTTAACTTTATTATTATGCATAACAGTATATCTTTCTAATTTTCTCCAAAATGAATATATATCTTCTATAACAGCTAAAAGTTTTGTCTCAACTTCTAATAACTGCTCATACTTAGAATTAACTGATATAACTTCTTCTGATTTCATCATACTTAATAATTTAAATGCCCCTATTAATTCCATTCTAATTAGTTTTATGTCTTCAGTTTTAAATGCTTCCTTTAAAAATTTAAAGTTATTTGTATTTTTATCCTTTGTCTTTGTTAAATAAGCCTCTACAATTCTTGTAAACCCATGGCTATTCATTATCGACTCAAAACTATCACAATATTTTGCTGTGAAGTTAATTGTTGCCTTATCATTACTTAAAGAAAATTCTTTTCTCATAACCTGTTACCCCCTATTTTCCAAACATTATATTTTTTTTCTAAAAATTCATTCTTGTTTTGTTTTTATAAGTATAACATTACTTTTGCAATTTTTCAAAATATTTTTTTCATTTTCTTTTTATTTTTTAAACTTATTGGGCTTTTATCAAACTTTTTATCAAATTTGTGATTTTATTATATTAACTTATTGCAAATATTGTTTTTTTGACATGCACCCTTATATTTCTTATTTTTTCTTAATATTTGTCTTTATTATATTAAAATTAAAACGCATACATTTTAAAAATGTATGCGCTTTATGCTAATTATTCAAATTTCTCTCTATTTGATCATGTATTATTACAGCTAAATCTTTTTGCTCTTCCTTGCTGAGATTTTCAACATATATAGGTTTTCCATATATTACTTTTATTTTTACTTGCTTAAATTTTTTATTTTCTTCATAAGCTGCATAAGTACCATCAACTGTAACTGGAATAACAGGAACCTTAGCTCTTATAGCAAGTTTTAAACTTCCTGACTTAAACTCTTGTATTTTTCCATTTTTAGATCTTGTCCCCTCTGGATATATACCTAGTGAAAATCCATTAGTTAAATGCTGCACACCTTCTTTTATAACTCTTACAGCATCTCTTGGATCTTCCCTATCTATACCTACACTATGGCATAACTTTATCCATCTTCCCATTATAGGAACTTTAAATAATTCTTTTTTTGCAATAAACCCAATTGTTCTATTAGCTCCAAGCATCAATGCTGGTATATCTAATATTCCTTGATGATTTCCAACAAATAAACAATGTTCATCTGGAATGTTCTCTTGTCCTATAAATTCAACTTCAGATCCAATAACTTTAAAAGTAAATGCACACCAATTTTGAACTGCTTTATGCTTGTACTCTTCTGCCGCTGCTTGACCTTTAAATTTAGTAACCATAGGAACCATTAAACTTTCTATAAAGAACCAAACCATATAGATTAAATATCTTACTATCAATATACCATATTTTAATTTTTGAAAAATTTTATTCATTTTCATTCTCCTTTTATCAATATATCTATATTATACTTCATATTTTATATTTTTTTCATAATTTCACACTTTACTAAATGTTATTTTACATTTACAATATTTGTAAATGTAAAATGAGGTGATAGTATGATAAAATTTTTTATTCTAATTTTTACTTTTCTATCTATATCTTTATCTTTAACATCCTGCTCTAAATCTAATAATTTGCTACAAGTACACTTTATAGATATCGGACAAGGAGATGCAACCTTACTAGAATATAATAATATTAATTTATTAATTGATTCTGGTCCAAATTCATCTGAAGAAAAACTCCTAAAATACCTTGAACTAAATAATATAAATAAAATTGATTACTTAATAGCAACCCATCCCCATGAAGATCATATAGGTAATATGGATGCTATTTTAAAAAGTATTGAAGTTGAAAATTTTTTAGCTCCAAAATCTATTTATGAAACAGAAGATTTTTATAATATGCTAAAAGAAATTAAAAATAATAATTTAAAGATAGATATTTTAAGAAAAGGGAGCAATCAAATAATTATAGATTCAAATATTAATATAGAAATACTATCTCCCTCAAAAGAAAACTATGAAAACACAAATAATTTCTCACCAATGATTAAACTTACTCATCAAAATAACTCTTTTTTATTTACAGGTGATGCAGAAATTGAGGCTGAACAAGAAGTTATGAATCTTGATATTGATATTGATGTATTAAAAGTTGGACATCATGGAAGTTCATCTTCTTCATCAACAGAGTTCTTAAATGCTACAACACCTAAAATTTCAGTAATATCCTGTGGCATACAAAATCAATTTTCTCATCCACATAAACAAACATTAGAAAGCCTAACTGATATAAACTCCAAAATTTATAGAACTGATGAAGATGGCACTATCTTATTAATTAGTGATGGCTTAAAAATAAGTGAAAAAAATAAGCACTAATATATTTTTAGTGCTTATCTTCATTATTAATGAAATTATTATTTTTTTCTATATCATTTAGCTCTAATGTTTTTTCTTCAAGCAACCTTTTTTCTTCTGCAAGTCTTAAAGCTTCTTTTCTTTCAATTTCAATTATAGCATTCCACCCTACTAATATATGGAACAAATTCACAACGTCTTGCTCATTATATATTAATATTTTTTCAATTTTCTCTTTTGGCATCCTTTTAAAGTATTCTTTATCCTTTAAAACTTTATGGAATGTTTTAGCTAAATTAGAACCTGATATAAGTTCACCTTCTCTTATAATTCCAAACTTCTTTTCAAGTGCTTTTAATCCAACACCCTTCTTAAATGTACTCTCATAAACCTTCTGAATATCTACTGAAGTGAAATAATCACTAAAATTAAAGTTTATTCCGTATTTTTCAAATAAAAAGTTTATGACAGTAAAGTCATTATTACCAGAAAACGTAACTATATATTTTTTCTTTTTATTAGCACATACATCTATAAAATACTTTTTAGCTAAATATAAAACATCTTTAGCTTCACTTTTATTTTCTATCATATATTGAGTTACTTTTATAACATTAGTTTTTTCATCATAATAACAAGCTCCAAAAACACCAACACATTTTGGCTTTTTATACACATAATGCTCTAAATCAAAATAAATAGCATTCTTATATATTTCTTCATGCTTACCAAATTTTAATGAAAGCTCAGTATTAAAATCTCCTACTTCTACATCTCTCTCTCTTATAATCACCTTATCACTCTTTTCCGATTCAAATTTAGGACTTAATAAAGATATTATAACACTATATTCTTTAATAGTCGTCAATTAATTTTATTTATTATCAATATAAATAAAATCCTATGCTTTATTTTAATCTTCTAGCAATAACTTGTATACATTTTGTTAAAATAATATTATCATTTGTTTTATTTTATTAAACAAATTGACATATTTAATTTCATTTGATATTATGTACTTACTGATAATTAGTTTCAATAAGGAGGGGTTATTATGAATGTAACAAAACTTAAAATTGGGGAAATTGGGGAAGTTAGTCATGTTAATGGAAATGAAAAACTTGCAAAAAGACTACTAGCTTTGGGGTTTGTTAATGGGACAAGCATCAAACTAAAAAGAAAAGCTCCATTTAGTGGTGATCCTATAATAATTAGTATAAGAGGATTTGATATCGCCATTAGAAAGCAAGATGCTAAAAGCATTTTTTTAAAATAATCTAAATAATTCAATTTAAGGAGATTTAACAAATGAAGACAATAGCACTGATAGGTAATCCCAATGTTGGGAAAACTACTTTATTCAATGCACTTACTGGTTCAAACCAACATGTAGGGAACTGGGCAGGGGTAACAGTTGATAAAAAAGAAGGTTTCTTTGAGGATAATAAAATAATTGATTTACCAGGTATTTATGCAATGGATGCATTTTCTAATGAAGAAAAAATATCTAAAAAATTTATTGAAGAAGGTAATGTAGATGTACTAGTTAATATAGTTGATGCATCTAATCTTGATAGAAACTTATATCTTACACTTCAACTCAAACAATTTAACAAACCTATTATATTAGTTATTAATATGATTGATGTAGCTGAAAAAAAAGGGATTTCTATTGATTTTAAAAAAATAGAAGAGAATTTTAATGTTAAAGTTATTCCTATGTCACTTACAAAAACTATTGGAATTAATGAACTAAAAACTGAATTTAAAAATACTGATTTTTCTAGTTACCTAGATACAAAAACTTATAATTTTAAAGATGAAGAAGATACATATAAGTACATAGAAAAAAAACTTTCTAATAGTTATATTAGAGATACTAGCAAAGGTTCTACTAAACTTACAGAACATATCGATTCTATAGTTTTAAATCCATTCTTTGCATATCCACTATTTTTATTAATATTATATGTAGTATTCCAATTTACATTTACATGGGTTGGACAACCTCTATCTGATATGCTTGCTAATTGGGTTGATAGTGGTATTATGCCATTTGTAACTCACATGCTTGCTGGAAGCTCTAGTTGGTTCACATCACTAATTGTTGATGGTATCATCTCAGGTGTTGGTGGAATCATTGCATTCTTACCACTTATAGTATCTTTATACTTCTGTATATTTTTACTTGAAGAAAGTGGATATATGGCAAGAGTTGCTTTCCTTATGGATGGTCTTATGAGAAAAATGGGACTTTCAGGTAAAGCTTTTATAACTATGACAATGGGATTTGGTTGTTCTGTTCCAGCTATAACATCTGCTAGAAGTCTTGAAAGTGAAAAAGATAGAAAACTAGCTGCACTACTTGCGCCACTTATGTCATGTAACGCAAGATTACCTGTATATGTAATCTTTGCATCAGTTTATTTTCCACTACATAGTAGTCTTGTAGTTGTATCAATGTACATTATTGGTATAGTTGTTGCTTTCCTATGTGGACTAGCCCTTAAAAATACAGTATTTAGAAAAGATGATGAACCATTCATTGTTGAACTTCCTGAATATAAAATTCCTAGTGCTAAAAATGTATATAAACAAATTTCTAGTAAGAGTAAATCTTTCTTAGTTAAAGCCGGAACTATCATATTTGCAATGAGTGTTCTTATATGGTTCCTTCAAAGTTTTAACTTCTCAGGTTTAACTACAAATGTAGGGGATAGCTTCCTTCAATCAATTGGAGCATTTATATCACCATTCTTTGCACCACTTGGTTTCGGAAATTGGCAAGCTTCTGTTTCATTACTTGCTGGTATAATGGCTAAAGAAACAGTTATCTCAACAATGGAAGTTATCTATAAAGGTGACCTACATGTAATGTTAGCTCACCACTTTACAGAACTTTCAGCGTATTCATTTATGATATTCGTACTTTTATACACACCTTGCGTAAGTGTTATAGGTGTTATGAAAAAAGAGTTTGGAACTAAATTTACATTAATCTCATTTGTATTCCAAATAGTACTTGCTTGGGTTTGTGCTTTCTTAATTTATAATATTGGATTAATGATACTTTAACTAAAGATAAAGGAGTAATTTAAATGATACAAATTATAGTAACTATCATCATCGCATTAGCTGTAATATATATATTATTCAAAAATATAAAAAAATCAGCTAAAGGAGATTGTGCATGTAATGGTACATGTGCCGCTAAATGTCCTAAAAAAGAAAACTCAAATTGTAGTTCAAATATTCAGATGAAACCTAAAAATGATTTAAATCATAAATAAAAGAAATCCCACTTAGAAAATTTCTTTCTAAGTGGGATTTTTATTATCTATTCATATTACATTTCTTCAACAACATCTACTGCTATTAATGAAAGTGAATTTTTAATAACTTGTGCTGCTGCTTTAATTAAAGCAAGTCTTGCAGCTTTTAATGATTCATCTTCAACATTTAATACACTATGTGCATTATAGAACTTGTTAAAAGCTTTAGCTACATCAATTGAATATCGAGTAATAATTGATGGTTCAAGTTTATCTATTGCACCAAGTACTGCTTTATGGAATCCTTCTAATGTCTTACAAAGTTCAAATTCTTCTTTAGTTGTAAGCTTTGTAAAATCAGCTTCTACTGAAACTTCTCCTGCTCTTCTTACTATACTTTTAGCTCTTGCATAAGCATATTGAACATATGGAGCTGTTTCTCCATCAAAGCTTAACATCTCTTTCCAATTGAAAGTTATATCCTTCTCTCTTGAGTTTTTAAGATATGTGAATACTATAGCACCTATACCTATTTTCTTAGCTACGTCTTCTTTATTTGCTAAAGTAGGATTTTTTTCTTCAATAAGTTCTTTAGCATTCTCAATAGCATTATTTAATAATTCTTCTAAAAGAACTACATCACCTTTTCTTGTTGAAAGTTTTTTATCAGCAAACTTAACAACTCCAAATGGAATATGAACACAATCCTTAGCCCATTCTTCTCCTGCAAGTTCTAAAGTTTTAAATACTTGCTTAAAGTGAAGTATTTGATCTTTACCAACTACATATATACATTTATCAAAGTCATAATGTTCTTTTCTATATCTAGCTGCTGCTAAATCTCTTGTAGCATAAATTGAAGCTCCATCAGATTTTACAACAAGACATGGAGGCATATTATAATCCTCAAGCATTACAACTTTAGCACCATTACTCTCTTCTAATATTCCTCTTTCTTCTAGGAACTTAGATACATCTTCAAGTTTATCATTATAGAAACTTTCTCCTGCCCATGAATCAAAATCAACATTTAAAATTTCATATATTTTATTAAATTCTTTTAATGATAAATCTTTAAATCTATTCCATAAAGCAACTTCTTCTTCATATCCATCTTCAAGTCTTTTGAAGTATCTTCTTCCTTCATCATCAAGTTCTGGATGTTCTTTTGCTTCATAATAGAATTTAACATATATTCTTAAAAGCTCACTTATTGGATCTTTCTCTAAAGCTTCTTCATCTCCCCACATTTTATAAGCTACTATAAGCTTACCAAACTGAGTTCCCCAGTCACCAAGGTGATTTATTCTTGTTGGGTCATATCCATCAAATTTTAAAGTTTTATATAATGAATTACCAATTGCAGTAGTAAATAAATGTCCTACATGGAATGGCTTTGCTATATTAGGAGATGAATACTCAACGATATATTTCTTACCTGCTCCTTCTGTACCTGAACCATATTGATCCTCTTCATTTAAAACTTTTTCTATTATTGTTTTATTAAATGATGTTTTATCTAAGAAGAAGTTTATATATGGTCCTAAAGCTTCAACTTTTTCAAATCCTTCTTTATTTATCTCAGTAGCAAGATCTGCTGCTATCATATTAGGAGCTTTTCTCATAACCTTTGATAATTGGAAGCATGGGAATGCAAAATCACCCATATCACTTTTTGGTGGGACTTCTACTAATCCCTCTATTTTATCTAACTCTAAACCTACTAACTCTTTTAGTCTTTTTGCTACAAATTCTTTATAATTCATAAAAACTACTTCCTCCTAACTATTTTTTTGTATAAAAAAACGCCTTCTTATTTTATTTTACTTAAAAAATAAATAAGAGACGAATATAATCCGCGGTACCACTCTAATTGATGTAACATCCACTTTAATAATTAACGCATATATACGGCTATTTAAAAACTTATATCATATAAGCTTATAGCATCTCATAGGTTTCTATTTCATTTAAAATATTCCTTAGGACTTCCACTCTACTCCTACTCGCTTTAAGACCTCTTTTAAACTACTTCCCTAATCACTGATTTTGTGTATTTGATTTGTGCTTATTATAGCAAATAATCTTTGCTTATGTCAACACTTTGTAACAAATTGCTACTGCTATTGAAAAATATTGTTTTTTTATTTAATATATAGATATCTTATTTAAAAGTGAAAGGATTTTTAACATGAATAAAGTAGGTATTATAGATATTAGTGCTGAATCTATCGATATGATATTAGCGCAGACTAGTGAAAAAGGGTATTTTAAAATAATAGATGAATTAAAGGAAATTGTTGATTTTGGTTCAGATGCTATATCTTGTTGTGAGATGTCACATGAAAAAATTGATAAAACAATACGAATTTTTAAAACATTTAAAAATATGTGCTTAAATGCTGGAGTTACAGACTTAATAGTTGTTGCTTCTGAAGAAATTAGAGAATCTAAAAACCAAATAAATTTTAGAAATAAATTAACACAAGTTTTAGATACTGATTATAAAATTTTATCAAGTGATGATGACTTATACTATAGCTATCTTGGAGCTAAAAATTCTATGTTTATAGAAAAATCTCTCCTTGTATCAATCAATGCTTATTCAACTAACATTGCCTTTATAGAAAATAATATATTAAAAGAAAAAGCATTCTTACCATTTGGTTTTACTGATATTTCTAAGCAATTTGACTTGAATAATAATATTGAATTTAAAACATTTGATAACCTTAAAATTTTTGTTGAAGAAGGATTATCTGAATATGAATGGCTAAAAAATATAAAATTCGATTCTATAATAGGTATTGGAGATTCTATATTATCACTTGGTAAAATTGATAGATCTAGAAAAAAATATCCTATTCATGTTTCACATGGTTATAAATTTTATATTGAGGATGTAAAAGAAATTTATAATTTACTTAAAAGTAAAAATCTAGATAACAGAAAAAAAATTGCAGGACTACCTGAAGAATCAGTATCTTCTATCCTTGCATCTACATCTATCTTAAAGCTTATATCTAATTTTACAGATACTGCTGAAATAGATTTATGTGGAAATGGACTTCGTGAGGGAGTTTTATTTGATTATCTTGAAACACATTTTGAAACTCAAAAAGATATTTTATCATCAAGTTTACTTGGCGTTATGGATAATTTAAATATTGATGAAAAACATGCAAATCAAGTACTAGATTTATCACTTAAACTTTTTGAAGGTTTAGAGAGTTTACACAAAATAAATACTCCAAACTTTAGAAGAATTTTAAAAACAGCAGCATTACTACATGATTCTGGTGATAGTATTCGTCATTATAATCATCACTTGCATTCTTTTTACGTAATACTTAATGCTAATATTAATGGACTTAGTCATAAAGAGTTATTAATGAGTGCCTTTGCCGCTGCTATGCATAGAAATAATTTATTCTCTATTCCAGTTGCTAAATATTCATCTATAATAAACACATTAGATGCTAAACATATTGAGCATATTGGAGTAATTATTAGAATTGCAGAAGGACTTGATAGAAGTTTATGTAGTGCAGTATCAATTTCTGATGTAAGAATAAATGATGAAACAGTAGAAATTGTCTTAAAATCAGATAAAAATATTGATCTTGAACTTCAAGAAGCTTATAGATCAGCTGATGCCTTTAAGACTTTCTATAAAAAGAATTTAGTTATAACCAGAATAAATTAATACTAAAAAAGGAGTAGAATTTTGTAAATTCTACTCCTTTTTATTTTATAAAATTATATTAACTAATAAAAATGTTAACTTATCTAACCAATGTAAAATCATTCCCACTGGTGGACTTATTATAAATCTTGCTCCTATAACTATAGCTAAAAGTATTATAAAATTATACTGAGCTGTTATTTCTGCTGCTCTATATGCAAATCCTGGTGCAAGTTCTTTAAGTAAATTATGCATCTCAAGACCTGGCATTGGTATAAGATTAAATACAAATAAACTTATACTAACACTTATTATATAATTTATAACTAAGCCTAAAGCTTCCATTATCAATCCAGTAACTCCAAAGTTTACAACTACAAATATTAATATAACTTTTAATATTACACCCATTATAGCAACTATCAAATATGATGAAAATGCTGCAAGTGTTACTTTTACACTATCTTCTTTAGGTTTTTTAAATGCATTTCTATTTACATATGCAGGTTTAGACCATCCAAATCCAGTTACTATTATCAATATAAATCCCATTATATCTATATGTGCAAATGGATCAAGTGTCATTCTACCTTGTAACTTTTGTGCTTTATCCCCCAGTTTATATGCCATTCTAGCTCTAATATATTCTTTAGCAGTAAATACTATCAGAATTGCTGGAATACTTAAAAACATTCCTAATATATCCATACTTGAGAAGCCCATACCTATACCCAATAATCTCATCCTCCTAAAATTAATAATGTTATTATATCACATAATTATGGGGAAAATATGATAAACCTTGCTTATTCACAAGGTTTATCAAAATATTTACAATCTTTTAGCTGCTTCGTAAGCTAAGTCACTTCTCTCACACTCTGAATACTCAAGTGTAACTTGATAGCATAATGAGCTACCCTTCATTTTCTCTGAAGCATAGCATAAGCCATTACTTCTAGCTGTTAAAAAAGCATGGTCTATCTGCTCTGGGTCACCAATTAAAATTATCTTAGAACCTTCACCTGCTCTTGTTACTATTGATTTTACTTGTTTTGGAGTTAAATTTTGAGCTTCATCTATAATAACCCAAGACTTTGCAATACTCCTACCTCTTAAATATGCCACAGCTTCAGTTGTCAAAATTTTCCTTTCAAATAATTCCTCGATTTTATCATGAAGTTCAAGTTCATTATTATATCTTGAAGTTTCATCTGAATCTACAAGTATTTCTAAATTATCATATATAGGACGCATAAATGGAGCTATCTTTTCTTGCTCTGTTCCTGGTAAAAAACCTATTTCTTCATCCATTGTTACATTCGGTCTACATACCAATATTTTCCTATACTCCCCCTTATCCTCTTCTAATATTTTTTGAAGTCCAACAGCTAGTGAGAATAGAGTTTTAGCTGTTCCTGCTGGTCCTTTAATAATTACAAGCGGTGCTTTCTTTGCCTCAATACTTAAACATTCAAGCATAAATTTCTGTCCAACATTCCTTGGTGATATCCCCATAACATTATAGCTTTTACCATAATAAAGTGGACATACTTTTTTGCCATCAAATCTACCAAGTCCAGTCTGTTTATTATTATCATTAGAATGTATAATCAAAAATTCATTAACTTCTAAATTTGGAATTATATACTCTTCTTTACTTTCATCATAATATAATACATCATTTAACTCTAAATGCTTATTTTTAAAGAATTTTTCTAAATTTTCATTTGATGTATAAACATCTCTTCTTGCTGTATACTGCTCTTCAAATTTTGGTACTTCCTCTTCATAAAAGTGTAATGATACTATTTTGTTCCAAGTATCATACACCTAAAACAAAGAACCCATGCTTAATTCACATGAGTTCTCTTGTTTCTATCTATTTAATTTAATTCTAATCATTAGATTGTGCTTGAACTGCTGTTAATGCCACAACATTAACTATATCATCTGAATTGCATCCTCTTGATAAATCATTTATAGGTTTTGCAAAGCCCTGACAAATAGGTCCAATTGCATCTGCATTAGCAAATCTTTGAACTAATTTATACCCTATATTTCCTGCTTGTAAATCTGGGAAAACTAAAACATTAGCTTTTCCTGCTACTTTACTATTTGGTGCTTTTTGACTAGCAACACTTGGAACTATAGCCGCATCTAATTGTAATTCTCCATCTATATCAAGGTCTGGTCTTAAATTTTTAGCAATTTCTGTTGCTTCTGTAACTTTTGAAACCATTTCATGACTAGCACTTCCCATTGTTGAGAATGATAACATTGCTACTTTTGCTTCAACCTTGCATAATTTCTTAGCTGTATCAGCTGTAGCTATTGCTATTGCTGCTAATTGACTAGCTGAAGGGTTTGGATTTACAGCACAGTCTGCAAATAATAGTAATCCTTCTTCTCCATACTTTGAATTAGGTACCATCATAATAAAGAAACTTGAAACAACAGATACTCCTGGTGCTGTCTTTATTATTTGAAGACCTGGTCTTAAAAGATCACCAGTTGTATGAACAGCTCCTGATACCATTCCATCTGCATCATTTAGTTTTACCATCATTGTTGCAAAATACAATGGATCTCTAACTATCAAATCTGCCTTTTCCATTGTCATACCTTTATTTTTTCTTAAATTATAAAATTCTTCTACATAACTTGCTAACTTATCAGATTTATTTGAATCTTCTATTTCAACTCCATTTAAATTAACATTTAATTTTTTCGCTTTACTTTCTATTTTATCTTTATCCCCAACTAAAATTACCTTAGCTAATTTTTCTTTTACTATTTTAGCAGCTGCTACTAAAGTTCTCTCTTCATCACCTTCTGGTAATACTATTCTTTTATTATTAGTTTTTGCTGCTTCCCATATTTGTTTCATAAGTTGCATTTTTCATTCCTCCTATATTTCTTTTAATATAAACTATTCATAACATTTCTAACTACATCTTCTTTTTTTATCAGTATACTCTTATACATTTCTTCTAAAAGTGCACTGATAAAAAAAGCAAAGTGAAAACAATTCATAAACGTTTACAATTAAAAGCATATTATAATAATAAAACATTTGCAAATATCTAAATTATCTTATTATTTAATAAGATGTTTATTTATTGATGTTCATAATTCTATAACTCTCTTTTTATTGTAAATATATTTTTTTATAAAGATTTTTAATGCCAAAATATTATATTTTAATAGAAAATAATATCCCCTATGATATATAGTTTTAGAAGTATCTATATATCATAGAGGATTTTTTATTTTGCTATCTTTATTTTATATATTTTTTCTCAAGTTTAGAATATACAATCGCAATTGCAATACATGTAATACCTACACCACAAGAAATAAATGTTTTTTGAATTGTGTTCATTCCATTTATAAAAATTAATATAGAAGCACAAGTTGCCATAGCAGTACCTAGACCTATTTTTCTAAACCAAGTAGATTTTATATAAAATCCTATTACAATGATTCCAAAGCTAGAAATTATAGCATATATAAATATTCCAATAAGATTATCAAATGAATAAATATAGATAAACATTCTAACAATTATACTTAGCCCACAAATAAGTGTAAGCTCTGTAACCTTAAAATATTTATACTCTTTATAAGCATTTTCATTTATAAAACTTATATTATAAATATATCTTGATGTACAAGTAATTAGTATAGCTAAAATAAATACTACTGGATTTTTGTAAATAGCAGCCTTTACTATACTTAAAGCTAAAAATACTACTATAATATAATCTATGTTTTTTGAAGTAATTAACTTCTTATAATTTAAACTAACTATTAAAAATACTGGTATCATATATACTGATACATTCAATACTAGTGTAATAAATGCAATTATTAAGACCATAGATATAAGTTCTGAATCTTCTTCACTACAAGCTACTATACACCCTATATAAAATATAGTTAAAGCATATACAAGGTAAATATCTTTTAAAACAAATCCAAATATAGCTAAGCCTATTATTGAAAATACTAAATAAGCATAATCTCCTATTTTAAAATATTTTTCTAAACTCTTTAACGTAGGATGTGATAGTAATATATTAATGGCTATAAATATAAATACAAACCACTTTTCAGAGTTCCATAAAGCCATCCCAGTGATACAAATAGCTACTATATAGTAAGTAATATTAAATACTTCTACCTCACTCCATTTTAAAAGACTTATAATTATAAATAATGTGATTAGTAAGACATAAATCATATATGAATTATCATAACTAGAAATTACGACAAATGCAGTTGTAATACATATGATAAGCATATCTACTAATGACTTTGACCTTTTATAAAATACTCCTTGAATAGCAATAGTTAATATAACTATCAATATCGGTGATTCAATCACAAAGCTAACAATTACAAAACTCATTACTAAAGCTATTAATATATTTACATCTTGAGAATCAATATAATATTTATATATATAAATAAATGCTAAGAATACTGTTATCATAAACAGTCCTATATCATAGCTATTTCCAATTGAAAAATAAAATATAAGGGACAATTTTAATATAGAGAGCATTGTGATATACACTGTCATATTGCTTGAAATATTTCGCTTGAATAAAATAACTACCAATAATATTAATATTATTGAAATAAATATAAAACTTTTAAATAATATTATTGAAAACAAGAAGAATATTGCTATATTAATTTTTCTTGTTTTGCTATCTTTGAATATAACTAAATTATATAATGCCATGCATACAGCATATATAAGCGTAAGCATATCTATCATATATACACTATCTATATCAAAAGCATTAAAAAATATTTTAAATGAAAGTATCTCAAGACCAAAAGCTATTATATAATTAATATCTTTTCTATAATTACACCTAGCTAGCGTATATATACTTGGTATTAATCCCGATGCTAAGTATATTAGTGGTAATGAATCACTTAATATTAAAACAAAATTAAAAAGTGTTAATGATATAAATTCAAACTTATGCTCATAAATATTCTTTGATAATATGGAGTAGTAAATATTAAAAAAGTATATTACATTTAGCAGTAATATCAATAATATTTCACTTTCTACACTTCCAAATAACAATAATGTACTTATTCCAAGTGCAACCATCTTATATCTAATCTGTTTTTTCATATCACTAATATCATTTAACAGTGGTATATAACATATCACTACTACCGCAATTAATATCGATAATATTTCAGAATCACTTACTACTCTCGCAAGAATTATAATGTTTGCAGCAAAAGAAAATAAATATAACTCTGCTGATTTAACAGTACTTTTATGGTATATATATAAATTTAAAGCAACTGCAATTAAAGAATTTAATACATTTACAATTAAAATAGAAGTATATATATTAACTAAAATACTAAATATAATAATTGCTGCTATATTTAAAACTTCAAAATATTTAGAGTTCTTAAGTGGTACAACCATATTTAGAATTGTGAAAAGATATCCTAATGATAAAATATATATTGAACTTCCAAGTGTTGGTGCAGTAACAGGAATTAATGCAATATAAATTCCAACCACCCCAACTATCCTAATAATATCAAAATCACTATTACGGCTTAAATACAAAGCATATAAGGATATAACAATTAGTAAACAATGTGTAATAATATAACTCAGATTATCTAACACCATAAAATTCACTATTGTACTCAGATATAGTAATCCAAGTCCTAGCCCTATAACTGATTCATTGACGATAACAATATCTTTAACCTTTTTAAGTATAAACTGCCCTATAAATAGTACTATCCCTGATATTATATACATTAGTATGCCTTTTCCAGCATCTCCAAGCATATTTACATAAACATACTTTCCAAATACTGAAATTCCAAATAAACAAAGCAAAGTTCCAATAGCTATCATAAAATATAATCCTAGATTAGCTTCTATTTTCTTTACTATTGCACTCTTTTCACGCTTTTGGCGTGGAATATTATGAGTATTCTTTATCCTATTATCAATAACAGGATTGATATTTTCTTTAATAACACACTTTCTTTCATCTACTACTATTTTATCTGGATCCTTAATTTCAGATAATTTTTTAATTTCATTAGCATTAGATATTATTTCACTACTTTTATCTATTTTGCTAATATCCTGCATTTCAACATGAGAGTTTTTAGTTATTCCTCTTATATCTTCAACTTTAGATATACTCCCTTGACTAGACTTTTCTGCTTTATTTATAAAATCTTGACTCTTAGATAAAAGCAAATTTAATCTAGCTCTTAGTGCAATAAGTTCCATTCGACAATCAAAAAGATTTGTTCTTTGTTCTTTACTAAACGACTTTGATTTGTCAGTTAACAGTGCATATATTCTAGCTATGTTATTTTCTAATGCTTCAGAATTAAATATTGTATTACTAGTTGATGCCTTTAAAATTTCTAAATTTAAATTTGTTGAATTAATCAGTTCTTTATTAATTTTCATAGTAAGTTCTTGTTGTTCTCTTAATAATGCTTTTAAATCTCCTTCCATAACTACCTCCTTGTTACATACTCTCTTCAAAATATTTATTCACCTTAAATTCTATTTTTCAAAACTCTCTTACTTGCATTAAATTCTTTATTACTATAATAAAATCCTTTTAGCTTTATAAATTAAGCAAAAATTTTGTTTTGTTAATGAATGTTTATATTTATACTCACATAAACACTAAAAAGACCAAAGTATTTTCTACTCCAGTCTTATTGTTTCCACAAAATTCCACATTTAAACTTTTTACCTTTATTCTATATTCTTTATCTGATTTTATATATTATTAAGGATTTTATTTGTTATCTCTATACAAATCCTCGCTAATTCATTAGTAGATTTTTTAAATTCATTTACGCCACCAGTAAGACTATCAGATACAGTTTTTATCAATAAACAAGGAATATTATTTTTATTGCATGTTAGTATAATCCCAGCAGCCTCCATTTCACAAATATCTGCATTATAAAGGTTGTGTAACTCTTCTTTTTTATCTTTTTTAGCAATAAATTTATCACCTGAAGCACAAATAACCTTTTTTAATGTCGGCTCAATTTCAATAGCTTTACTCACAATTTCTTTTGTTGCATTTATATAAAGACTTGGATAATTTATATATCTTCCAACTTCACACCCATCAGCCTCAGAAGTATCAAAATCATAATGAACAACACTTTCAACAATACATGTTTTTGCTAATTTCATTTCATCTGTCAATCCACCTACAACACCAAAATTCACAATCAAATCTACATTAAACTTCGTTATTAAAAACTGAGTTGTCATAGCCGCTGCAATTTCCCCAGCACCACTATCAATAACAAATAAATTATGTTCTCCTAGCTTATATTGATATACTGAATATCCTATAAATTTCAACTCTTCAATTGGTATTCCAAATTCATTTAATGCTGCCTCTATTTCAACTGCTACAATCATTCCTATATTCTTCATTTTCCGTATTACCTCCCTCTATTTTTTTATTTTTAATTATAATTCAATTTATCATTTCCCTAAAATATTTATTAAATGACATATTTTCTTTGCTATTTACTATATCTTTTATAGTAAACTATTGTGTGATAATAACTTTAATAGTTACTATTATCGCTTATCGCTTAAATTACTTGAGTAAAGGATAAACTAATGAAAACTAGAATAAATTTTTTTGAAAATAATGCTAATATAGATATGCTTATTAAAATGGATTTACTATTTGAAAAAATTGATAAATTTATTTCTTTGAATAAAAATAAGCCTAAAATTTATCGACCATCTGACATGATATATTTAAAAACTCTAAAAATTAATATTGATTTCACTGGAAATGTTATAGCTGATACTATAATTATATTAGATGCTTTTGATGGTAGTATGAAACTTGCAAAAGAACTTAAAAATATCATTTCCATTGTTAGTATATCAAGTGGAAATAGAATTGCTTTTGGGTATAACCTTTACTATTTGTCTGATAGTATGTTTGAAAAATTCAAATCTAACTTAGAAATTTTAAATGAAGTTATATCTACAAGAGATATCTCTTACTTATAAATAAAAAAAGGTTGATTATATATAGCACTTCTAAGTGCTGCCTATAATCAACCTTTTTGCATTTGGGTAAAAAAAATTTTATCTATCCCTTAAATAGGAATACATCTAATTAATTTATTACCACTTCATTATCTTCTACTGGTATCTGTTTTTTAGTATTAAATCCATATAATATAATTGCTCCGATTATTATTAATACATATCCAATGTATTGAATATGATGTGGAAGTTGTCCAAATAATAAGAATGATAATCCAGCTGAGAATATTGCATCAGAGTAACTGAATACTGATATTTCTCTTGCAGGTGCACATTTATATGCAAGGACTCCTAAAACTTCTGCAACTGAGTAAGCTACTCCAGCTCCAAGTAGTAATAATAAATCTTTTGTAGATAGTGGTACATAGTGAGCCACCATACTTGGTACTGTGAAGAATAGTGATGTTATTGCCATAACAAGTATAATTGTTTCTGGTTTTTCTTTATGCCCAAGATGTCTAACAAGTACATATGAAATCCCATTAAAGATAGCTCCAAGAAGTGCTACTCCTGCTGGTATAAGAGCAAGTTTTCCACCTGGATTAACAATAAATATCATTCCACTAAGTGCTATTAAAACTGCTATAACTTGTACTGATTTTAATTTTTCTTTAAGGAATATTGCTGAGAATATTATTATAAAGAATGGACAAAGATTACTTATGATAACCGCATTTGGTAATATCATATGTGTTATTGCATAATAACTTGCGAATGCTCCAAGTGTCCCAAAAGCACCTCTACCGATAAGTGCGAGTCTATTTCCCTTATTTCCGAAAGCTGGTGCTTTACTCTTAAGGATCATAATAATTGATGTTGCAAAAATAACTAAGTTTCTATAAAAAACTTCTTCTTGCTCTGGTACTCCATGTACACCTTTTATAAATGCTCCCGTTATAGAGAAACTAAGTGCCATAAATAATATAAGTATAATACCTTTAGTTCGACTATTCTTCATTTGTTTTGACCCTCACTTTATTTATTTTTTTCTTAAACGACTAGATTATATTAGTATATTTAAGTAAAAACAATACTTTTTTCACTATATTTTTTAAATATATATATTAAATAACTATTTAGGTTTATTTTTATTTAATTGGTAAAATACCTTATAAAAATTTCATTGTTTGATACCATATATAAATACAATTTTATATATAAACGCTCATTTTTTTACATATAGAATATGCTATTAACCTTTTAAAATATATATTTCATATTCTAATTTTCTATACGTTCTAATATTCTCATCATATTTTTTTCATATGTATAGCAATAATCTTCAGTATATCTTTCAAGTGCGCTTTCTAACTTATCAAAATAATCTCTAATACTTTGATTTGCATTTCCTTCTTCATCCATCTTTACGATTTTATATATAATAAATGCTATTACAATATATATAATCTTAAAACTTACCTGAGTTTTATTAATAGATGTTGGTATAAAAAATGATATTATAACTAAAATAAAGCCTAGTGTACTAGCTTTATTTGAATACTCAAAATTTGTAGAGCTAATCTCTATCTTATCTAAAACCCTTAGACTTTTTTCTTTTAAATACTTTTCTTTAACATCTTCACCATATAACTCTAATTTTTCTAAAGCTACTCTATCAAGTTTATCCTGCAAAAGTATTGTATAAGCACCAACTAACTTTCCAAATTCATTTGGAATCTTAGTTTTTATTAAATGCACTTTCCCAACATCTGATATTTTTGATGTTATTGTATCCCCACCTTGAGTTATTCCCTCACTTGTTTCTAAAGTTGCATATCCTGCTGCAATATTCTTAACTCTATTCATAATATATTTCCTATCTCGTTCTGTTTCTAAAATCATTTCATCAATCATATAACTCCCCCATTTGCCTATGTTTACTACTATTTATATTCTTTACTACTATCTATAATCCTTTTTATTATCTAAAAATTATAAACTTAATGTTTTTTAAAAATACCTCAAAAAAATAGAAGTAAGCTCTTTTGCCTACTTCCATTCAATATCAATTACTGCTTTATCTTTAACAGTAATTTTATTTATGATTGTTCTATATAATCCATTCAACTCTTCAGATGTTATATTAAACTCTAAAATTTCTAAAGTTTTCCCAAGCGAAACCTTATCAACTTTTATATTTCCCAAACTTCTTATATCAGTTTCTAATTCTTTTTGATATTCAACTTTACGCTCAATTATAGCTTTTATTTCTTTATCTTTCTTTTTCCCATCTTCGATAGATATAATATCATTTAATATCATCTCTTTAAGTTTTTCTAATTGTTTTTCAAACCGTACTATTTCATTATTATTTACTTTTAAATCCCGTTCTAACTCATCTTTCTTCAAAACAAAATCAAAGCTACTTAATCCAACTTCTATTTTCTCTATATACTTCTGTAATCTTACCTTTATTTCTTTATGAACACCTGTTGTTACAAAACCACCATCACCACAATACTGACATTTTGGAATAGATTCTGCTATTTTTCTATCAGTTCTAACTTTAACACCTCTTGTGTAGCCACAAGTATGACATTTTACAATACCTGATAAGCTAAAAAGATGCTTACTTCTTTTTCGTCTTCCACATAACCTTCCATATTTATATTTTTCAATAATCTGAAACTCTTCCTCTGTTATTACAGGCTTATGTTTCCCTTTAACATATTCATCAGCATATCTTACATATCCTCTATGAACCTTATTACAAAGCATTCTCCTTACCCTTAAAGTCTTCATACCAACTTTCTCACCTATATAAGCTGGTGAATTTCCTTCTACTGCAAGTTTCACAATATATCTATACTTTTCATAACTCTCCTCCTCTATATCTAAACTCTTAGTTTTAGAGTTATACTTATACGGAAAAGGTGGTGTTGTTATACAATTACCTTGATTAAAGCTATGTAACTTACCAACCCTTAGACGATTTTTTATAATTCTAAACTCCTGCCTAGCAAGAAGTTTTTCAAAATCACTTGTAATAATATCTGTTTCATTTGAAAAATTATAATTCCTACTTGGAGTTATAATCTCAATATTATTTTCTTTTAACATTTGAGTAATCAAGGCTTGATGATACTCATTTCTAGAAAGTCTATCAATTGCTGTAATTACAATACCACTATAATCCTTTATATTCTCTAAAAGCCTTGTAAGTTCTGCCCTTTCCATTGTATCCGAACTTGCAATCTCTCTGTATATATCATATGTGTAGTCATAACCTTCGCATAGTGATATTAATTGTTCTTCATGCTTTTGTAAATCTTCTAGTGTTCCTCTACTTTTTCTTAAATAAATAGCAACCTTTTTCACCTTATACACCTACTCACATCATTCTTCATTTTGTTTAATTGACTTGTATTTATAAAAAAGTCTTAAAATTTCTTTAGTAAAGTTGGCTATTGCCTCTTTACTAGGTTCATTTACTTTCTTTTCACTCATAACAATATTCCTTATTTAATAATTACTACTTAATATAATAATTATTAAATAAGGGATTGTTTTATTCTATTTTGGAGATATGTATTTACTATATAACTTTGCTATTTCTTTGATAAACTCATCAACAGCTTCTTTACTTATCTTTTCTTTGCTCTCCATATGTCAATTGCCTCCTTTACAAAACTTATTCAAAACCACCTTGCAGATTATATCTTATATCCCAGTTATTTCAAATTTAGTATGCGCAATAATTTAATTGTTATTCAGAATAATATACTCTTCGGGCATCTGAATTAAATAAAAACAAAAAAAGATGATTAGTTGTTATTACTAATCACCTTTTTCACACTATTTATAGTTTTTATTTCTGCTTCTACTTTCTCTATAAAAATACTATTTATATCAGTTCTGTTAGTCTTAAGAAAATCTAATATATTCTCAAAAAACTTATCATAGTCTTTATAACTGTATTTATTATTATAAAAGCTATTTCCACATACAGAATAAATATCAAGTTCTAAAACATCACTTATCCTACTAACTAAACT
>NZ_CAMQRY010000006.1 GCF_947036855.1 uncultured Clostridium sp. | reverse complement strand
AACCCCTGTTACCACCGTGAAAGGGTGGTGTCTTAACCGCTTGACCAAGGGGCCAAAATAAATAAAGTGGCGATTCAGAAGGGATTCGAACCCTCGACCCCCGGCGTGACAGGCCGGTACTCTAACCAACTGAGCTACTGAACCATATTGTGTGGTGGTCGCAACAGGGTTCGAACCTGTGACCCCCTGCTTGTAAGGCAGGTGCTCTCCCAGCTGAGCTATGCGACCTAAATTGGTGACCCCTAGGGGAATCGAACCCCTGTTACCACCGTGAAAGGGTGGTGTCTTAACCGCTTGACCAAGGGGCCATAAAAAACCTCTTATCACACAATATGTTAATCATCATTATTTATTTGACCGTCATGCCGAACTTGCCGACCTGACATAGACTATATTACAGAAATTATGGATAACTGTCAACACTTTTTAGAAAGTTTTTTTCTGTTTTTTTAATCACTCCATAAATTCCCACTCTTATGTAACTATAGAACTTAGCAATAACGCCATTTAATCTTATTTTTTTCTTTGTAAAAGATTTTAATATTTTCTAAAGTTTTTATCGTTAAAATATATAATTTTATAGTTTCGCTAGTATTTCTCTTAAAATATATATTATTTTTTTATAAAATAAATATAAAAATTATTAAAATTTCACAATTTATATACTAATTAATTGAATTTTTCTGTATAAATTCTTAGAATTTCTTTTATGAAATTTCTTACTATGCTAAAATCTATATGTAAGTTTTACTTTTAATATAGATTTTTTTCTACTTTATTAGTAAGATTTTTAAAGAAAAACTATTTATGTTATGAAATATAAATACATTAATTATATAAATTAAATTTATAAAGGAGAATTTTTTATGATATATCATGATTTAATTATTATTGGTGGTGGAGCATCTGGTATGATGGCTGCTATTTCAGCTAAAGATTTTGGACTTGATGTAGCTATTATTGAAGGTACTGATAAAATTGGTCGAAAAATTCTTATGACTGGAAATGGACGTTGTAATATAACTAACTCTACTATCTCACATCCATTTGATACGTATCATAGTGAAAATGATAAATTTTATCAAAATGTTTTAGGTAATTTTTCTGTTGAAGATACTAAAGCATTCTTTTTAAATATTGGTTTACCTATAATAGAACTTCAAAAAGGTAAATGCTACCCTAAATCTCTTCAAGCATCTTCAGTTGTAGATATTTTAAAGCTATCAATAGAAGAAAGAGATATTCCTGTTTATACATCATTTAAAGTAAATAGAATATCTAAATCAAATGAAATTTTTAAAATTACTCCAACAGATGAAAGTATGGAAGTTATTACTTCATCTAAAGTGATTTTAGCTTGTGGAGGAAAATCAGCTACTGTAAGTGGTTCTGATGGGTCTGGTTATATCCTTTCTAAGCAACTTGGACACAAAATAATAGGTCAAGTTGCTGGTATAGTTCAATTAAAGCTTGAACACCACGCATTAAAGTCTATGACAGGCGTTAAGTTTGATGGCTATACAGAAGTAGTTAGTAATGGTAAGTCGCTTAGAAAAGATTTTGGTGAGATTCTATTTACAAACTATGGAATATCAGGACCTCCTATTTTACAAATATCTAGAACTGCTTCATATGCAGTTTCTAAGGGTGAGGATGTTCGTATAGTTGTTGATATGATGCCAGATAAAACCGAAAAGGAACTTGAACTATTCTTAGATGAACATTTTGGAATGTTTAGTATGAGAGGTATAGTTGATGCTCTTATTGGAGTTATTAATAAAAAACTTATCATAACTATTTTAAAAGAATCTGGAATAAGAGATATTCATAAACCTTGTTGTGATTTGTCTTGGAAAGAAAAAAAAGCTCTTGTTAAGACACTTAAAAGTTGGGAGTTTAAATGTACTGACTCTAATGGATTTACAGCTGCTCAAGTAACTGCAGGTGGTGTTGATACAAATGATATAGACCCTGTAACCCTAGAATCAAAGCTTGTAAAAGGTTTATTCTTCTGTGGTGAAGTTATGGATGTAGATGGCGATTGTGGTGGATTTAATCTTCAATGGGCTTGGAGCTCTGGATTTGCTGCTGCACTTGGTAGTACAAAATAATAAAAACAAAAAATAGTATGTTATAGATAAATTTCTATAACATACTATTTTACTTTAAAGTATAAAAACATCTTAAAATTTCTTTTACTATCTTTTTATAACTTAAATTCTTTTCTAGTCCAATATGATTCCATTATATTAACTTCTTCATTCTTATTATTTGATATTTTATGAAGCATCTTTATTTGATCTATTCCCTTAATAATTTCAATCTCCACCTTAGGCTTGTCCTCGCCTATAATTTCTTTGATAAACTTAATTTTTATTTCTGAAACTAAGTATTTATCCAAAATATCATTTGGTATAGCATCAAGCGACCATTCAAAGTACTTTGCATTATTTATATGTGCATTACTATCAAAGTCAGAAAACCTTATATCTATTTCTTTTTCAACAGTACCATTACTAAGCTTTTCAAATTTTAACTTAGTTGGTCTTATTTTTGTATCCTTAGAAATTCCATGTTTTTCATAATATATATCTGGAACTTTTGAAAGTTTTCTTTTTTCTACATCTATTACTACGGCCAGTGATGTTGCTGTCCCTATAACTTCTCCAGACTCTCCAAACATTTCAAAACTTCGTGATGCATAAAATTTTTGTATAGTATCAACATGTGTTTTTACTCTTATTTTCTCTTTATATTTTGGATACCTATCTATCTTGATATCATATTCAAAAAATACAAACACTACTCCGTATGGATTAGTCATACTTATATCTATCCCTAATTCATCTTCATGTCGAAGTCCTACATCTGTAAAACAATCCATTATTGAAGTAACCCTACAATTAAAATTTTTATCTATATCTCTATATAGAATTTCATATTCTTTTTCAAAATCTACCCTACTCATTTTTTTACCCTTTCATATTCTTTCATCTTTAGTTTTGGCTTTAATCTAAAATAATTTATTTTAATTTATAAAAAATATTATACTAAATTTACACCTTCTTCTATTATAACGCAAAAAAAAGAGGTTTCCATTTCAAAATGGAAACCTCTTTATATAACTTTAATACTATTTAGCACCAAAGTATCTTTCTAATAATCCAGCGAAAGCTTTTCCGTGTCTAGCTTCATCTTTACACATTTCGTGTACTGTATCATGTATAGCGTCTAAGTTTAATTGTTTAGCTAATGTAGCTAAATCTTTCTTACCTTGACATGCTCCATGCTCAGCATTAACTCTAGCTTGTAAGTTAGCTTTAGTATCAGCTTCAACAACCTCACCTAACATTTCTGCAAATTTAGCAGCATGCTCAGCTTCTTCGAAAGCTATTCTTTTGTAAGCTTCTCCGATTTCTGGGTGTCCTTCTCTATCAGCTTGTCTTGACATAGCTAAATACATTCCTACTTCTGTACATTCTCCCATGAAGTTAGCTTGTAATCCCTCTATTATTCTTGAATCTGTTCCCTTAGCCACACCAATTCTATGCTCATCAGCATATACCATTGTGTCTGTTTGTTCCATGAACTTATCAGCACCTACTCCACATATTGGGCACACTGATGGAGCCACTTCACCTTCTGCAATATAACCACAAACTGTACAAACAAATTTTTTCATTTTACAAAACCTCCTAAAGTTTTTCAAACATTTTTAATATTTCTTTTCTGTATCTTCGTTATGTTATTATTATATAATAGTTATTATTGATTATCAAGCCTTTTTTCAAAGTTTTTTTAATTTTTATTATAAATATCAAAAATACATACTATAATATTCTCTATTCCCTCTATCTGTACCATTCCTTATAAATAATCTTTTTTAATTTTATTTTCAATTATTTATAAATATGCATATTTATATATATATCATGTATATTTATAAAATATTTAATAATGGTTATCAATTAGTTGGTATAAAAAAACTGCAAGATTATCTCTAATCTCGCAGTTAATAATTATTTATTTAAAGCTACTATAAGCTCTTCTATATTTAATCCATGAACCATTGCAGCTTCTTCTAAAGTTTCTGCTTGAGCTGATGGACAACCAACACATCCCATACCAAATGCCATTAATACTTCTGCCTTTGTTGGGTTTTGTCTTATTATTTCACCAATTGTCATTTCTTTATTTATCATATCTATACCTCTTTTACATAAATTTATTTTGTAGAATTTATTATTCTCTTTAATTGTAATTATACTCGACCATTTTTTTTATTTCAAATAAATTACTTTTACTATTTTAGTAATCCTTGTTTTATTAAATCTTTTATGACAACTTTATCTGGTATATTTAGCTCATCTTCTGATGGTAAATTTTTTAATGAGTAAAATTTTGCATCCTTAGTTTCAACTGGGTCTAATTTTAACTCTCCACTAAAATCATTTTTACATATATACATGCAACTTACTATATACACCTCATGTCCATTTGGATATATATAGTGTAGACTTTCACCTGAGTACACATTAAAAACTTCTAATTTATTAACTGTTAAATTTACTTCTTCAAAAACTTCTCGTCTTGCTGCTTCTTCAAAAGTTTCCCCAAGTTCCATAGAACCACCAGGAATTCCCCATCTATTATTATCAGTTCTTCTTTGTAATAGAACTTCTCCATTTTCATTAAATACTAATACTCCTGCTGCTGGCATCATTAATGGTCTATTCTCATTCTTTAGTTCTTTTCTTAAATCTATTATATATCCCATATTTTTCTCCTTAGCTTTTTAATTTTTAAATATTTAAACTTATATATTTATAATATCATGTAGAATTATTATTTCAAAACACCCATAAAATTCCTTTTTAATCCATTTGAGGTTATTATTATAATATAAATTCCTTAAATACATCAACTATTCTTATCTATATTTTTATATATTTTGCATAAACTATATTTATAAAATTAATTTTAAAGGAAGTGTTTTTATGTATACTGATATCAAAGCAAAGAATTTTAACATAACAGACATTAAAGGTTTAACTGAAAACCAAGTTGATCAACATTTAAAACTTTATAATGGATACATTGCTAAAGTTAATGAAATTTCTAAAGCTAGTAAAGATCCTGAAACTTATACAGGTTCAAATCCAACTTACTCAGCAATGAGAGCTTTAAAGCAAGGTGAAACTTTTGCACTAAATGGAGTTAAGCTTCATGAACTTTATTTTGAGAACTTATCATGTGATACAGATTGCTCTTTTAAAAAGGATAGTAAAATAGCTACTATAATAGAAGAACAATTTTGTGGTTATGAATCTTTCCTTGCTTATTTAAAGCAAGTTGCGTTATCTGTAAGAGGATGGGCTGTTGTTGCAATTGATGATGTAACTAATAGACTAAGAGTTCTAGGACTTGATGCTCATGATGTTGGAGCTGTATTTGGTGCTACTCCACTTCTTGTTATTGATGTATATGAACATGCTTACTTCATAGATTATGGAACAGACAGAGCTGCTTATCTTGATAGTATATTTAAAAGTATCAACTGGAATATTGTTGATTGTAGACTTTCTAAATATTGCTGCACAAATGGAAAATAATTAAATTTTTGAGTAGCTTGTATATTAAGCTACTCTTTTTTTAAATTTTACGATAAAATTATATACATATTAAAATTTATTTTTAGGAGACATATTTATGAAAAAATTTGGTGTTTTTGATATACTTGGTCCTATTATGATTGGACCGTCTAGTTCACATACAGCTGGAGCTGCAAGACTTGGAAAAGTGGCAAGAACTATTTGTTCTGATGAAATTAAAAGTGTTAAGTTTTTACTACATGGTTCTTTTGCTAAAACTTATAAAGGACATGGAACTGATAAGGCTTTAGTTGCAGGTATTCTTGGAATGGAGCCATCTGATAAACGACTTCGTGAATCTATGGAACTTGCTGAAGAAATGGGACTTGCTGTAGAGTTTATAGAATCTGACCTTGGTGATGGACTCCATCCTAATACAGTTAAATTTATAATGGAAACTAAAAATGGATATACTTGTGATGTTATGGGTTCATCAATTGGTGGTGGAAATATCGTAATAAATCAAGTAAATGGAGAAAATGTTGATTTCACAGGTCAATATCCAACTTTAATAGTTACACATAAAGATGTACCAGGATCAATCTTTAAAATAACTACTATACTATATAAGCAAAATATCAATATAGCTACACTTAGAGTTTTTAGAGATGAAAAAGGTAAATCTGCAACTATGATATTTGAAGTTGATCATAATATTCCAAATGAACTACTTGAAGAAATAAAACTACTTGAGGCTGTTGATAATATAATTATGATTAAGCCAGATAGTAAGGAGGTTTAATTATGTTTGCTAGAAATGGTGAAGAACTTTTAACAATATGTACTGAAAAAAACTGGTCACTTGCTGACTATGCTATAAATTACGAAATAGAAAATAGTAATCTTTCAAGAGAATCTGTTATAAAAAACATGCATAAAATTCTTTCAGTTATGAAAGATGGTGCAAATGAAGGACAAGAAAAGAAAATATACTCTGTAAGTGGACTTATAGGTGGAGATGCTTATAAAATTAAAAAATATCTTGAAAAAGGTAATACACTTTGTGGTGATACTATTGTTTCAGCTATTGGAAGAGCTATCTCTTCATCAGAAGTTAACGCTGCTATGGGAAGAATAGTTGCTTGCCCAACTGCTGGTTCTTGTGGAATACTCCCTGCTGTAATTTTGACAGTAGGTGATAGATTCAATTTATCAGATGATGAGCTTATTTCAGGACTTTTTGCATCATCTACAATCGGACTTTTAATAGCTCAAAATGCTACACTTTCTGGAGCAGAAGGTGGATGCCAAGCCGAATGTGGTTCAGCTGCTGCAATGGCAAGTGCTGCTACTGTAGAACTCATGGGTGGAACTGTTGATATGGCTTTAAATGCTGGAGCAATAGTTATAAAAAACATTTTAGGACTTGTTTGTGATCCTGTAGCTGGACTAGTTGAAGTTCCTTGTGCAAAAAGAAACTTTGCTGGAGCTATAAGTGCTTTAAGCACAGCTGATTTAGTTATGGCTGGAGTTTCTAGTAAAATTCCATTTGATGATACTATTGAAGCAATGTATAGAGTTGGAAAAAGTTTACCTGCTTCACTTCGTGAAACTGCTCAAGGTGGACTAGCTACCACTAAAACGGGGATTGAGTTAAATAAAAGAATCTTTGGTGATAAATAAAAAAGCGTAAAAAAATGTACTAGGTGTTTGTGAGCCTAGTACATTTTTTTGTATTGTTATTCGTTTTTATAGGAGTTTGTTTTATATTGTTTGTTTGTTTGTTTGTATTGTATTGTTTGCTATTTCGTTGTTTGCTTAAGCAATATCTCTTTCATTGAAAATGATTATCACTTGCTTATGAACTTAGTATATCATCAAATGAGAATTGATGTCAACTATTTTTTTGACATTTCTTTAGATTTTTTTTCACAAGCATCCATTGCTAAAATTATAGACTCTCTAAACCCTGTATTTTCAAGCATTGAAACAGCTTCAATAGTCGTCCCACCTGGTGAACAAACTCTATCTTTTAAAACTGCTGGATGCTCTCCTGTTTCTAAAACCATCTTTGCAGTTCCAAGTAAACTTTGTGCTGCAAGTTTATATGACTTATTTGCAGGTATACCAGCTCTTATACCAGCAGTTCCCATAGCTTCAATAAACATATAGGCATAAGCTGGTGATGAACCACAAAGCGCTATGAATCCATGGAAGTACTTCTCCTCTAATAATTCACTCTTTCCAAAACTATTAAATATTTCCTCTATCAATTTAATCTCATTATCTAACAAATTTTTATTTGGGCATAATGCACTCATTCCTGCCCCAACTAAAGCTGGTGTATTTGGCATAGCTCTTAAAACTTTAAGTTTATCTATTCCAAATAAATTTTCAATATCAATAATCTCTACTCCAGCTGCAATACTTACTATAATTACATCTTGTTTCACACTATCCTTAATTTCTGAAATTACCTCTGAGAAAAAATGTGGCTTAACTGCAAGTATTAATATATCTACATTTTTAGCTACATTAATATTACTCGCTACATTCACGCTAAACTTTTCTTTAATTTTAGTTTTGCTATTTTCACTTTTAGCACTACAGTAAACATCTTTTGCATCAATAATACCAGAACCTATAATACCTTCAAGCATTGCTGACCCCATATTTCCACAACCTATAAATCCTAATTTCTTATTCATTTTACTTCACACTCCTTAAATATTTTCTTAAATCTTAATTTTATAATACTCCATATTTTATTAAAAACTCTACCCTTTTTAATAAAATCCTCAAAAAAACACATAAGAGAAACCTCTTACGTGCTATAATTTCTATTCTATATCTGATAAATCTAAATTACCAAATTTACTGAACTGTCCAAGCCAAGCAAGTTTAACAGTTCCAACTGGACCATTTCTCTGCTTAGATATAATACACTCAGCAATATTCTTTTGATCTGTTTCTTTATTATAATATTCATCTCTATAAAGGAACATAACAATATCAGCATCCTGCTCTATAGAACCAGACTCTCTAAGGTCAGAAAGCATTGGTCTATGATCTGCTCTTTGCTCAGGTGCACGAGAAAGCTGTGATAAAGCTATAACAGGACATTTCATTTCCTTAGCAATAGCTTTAATATTTCTTGAAATCTCAGAAACCTCTTGTTGTCTACTCTCTTCACCACTACCACTCATAAGTTGTAGGTAGTCTATAAAGATCATATCAACACCATGTTCTGCTTTAAGTTTTCTACACTTTGATCTCATTTCCATAATAGAAACACCAGCAGTATCATCAATGTATATTTTAGCTGATGATAATGGTCCAGCAGCTCTAGCTATATTTTCCCAATCCTTATCCTCAAGTTGTCCTGTTCTAAGACTAAGCATATCAACGTTTGCCTGTGAACATAATAGCTTATATGCAAGTTGTTCCTTAGACATCTCTAGTGAAAATATAACAACACTCTTACCCTCTTTTAATGCAGCATGTTCTGCAATATTTAAAGCAAAAGTTGTTTTCCCCATAGATGGTCTTGCAGCAATAAGTACCATATCTCCAGCTTGAAAACCAGATGTTTTCTCATCTAAATCATTAAAACCTGAACCTACTCCCGTAGTTTCTCCCTTATTATTATAAAGTCTTTCAATCTCCTCAAATCCTCTTTCAAGAACATCACTAATTGATTCAAAATCTCCTGAATTTTTAGTTTCTGATATATCAAAAATCTTTTTTTCAGCTGAATCAACAACTTTTAACACATCACCCTGTTCATTATAACAAGTTGATATAATATCAGTTGAAGCTTTTATAAGTCTTCTAAGAGTTGCCTTATCCTCAACAATCTTTATATAATCATTAATATTAGCAGCATCTATAACACTACCTTCCATTTCTGATAAATACGTAATTCCTCCAGCCTTTTCAAGCTTATCTGAAGATAAAAGATATTCAACAAGAGTAACTTGGTCAACAGCATTATCTTTTTGAAACATTTCTACTATGCTCTTAAAAATTATTTTATGAGAATCTCTATAAAAATCCTCTGCTGATAATGCTTCTGCACTTTTCGCTATTGCACCTCTATCCACCATCATAGCTCCTAGAACTGCCTGTTCTGCCTCAATGCTCTGTGGCAAACTTTTCATTACTGGTGCATCCATCTTTGCTTCCTCCTAATCCATTAATAGTCTCTATATCCCATTTCATTTATATATAAGTGCTCAAACACATATTTACATTTTACTCTATGTACTAAGTCTTTTACTCAAATACTTTATATCTTAGTATATATTACTTTTTTACAATCTTCTATATTATATCATTTATTATGTTTTTTAATCAAAGAAAGGTATTATAAATTAATGTTAACTTTTATGAAAATAGTTAAAAATAAGGACTATGCATAGCATAGTCCTTACCTATATATTATGAAAATGCAATTTCCATTAATTCTTCTATATTTTTTAGAGCTTTGATTTCTACATCTAAAAGACCTTTTGGTATTTCTCTCTCATTATCTATTGGAACAGTAACAAGTCTAATACCTTTTCTTCTTGCACCATATATTTTCTCAAATACTCCACCAACAGGTTTAATATGACCTCTTAAAGAAATCTCTCCTGTTATAGCCATATCTTGTCTTATAGGTTTATCAAGAAGTGAACTTATAATACATAATGTTATTGCAGCACCAGCAGATGGACCATCAATATTTCCACCACCAACTACATTGACATGTATATCATAATCTTTTATATCTTTATCTGTAACTCTTCTAATAACTGAAGCAGCATTGAAAACTGAATCTTTAGCCATAGAACCTGCAGTATCATTAAATCTAATACTTCCTGCACCTTTCTTTTTAGCCTCAAATGTAACAGCTTCAATTTCTATTGTTGAACCAAGGAATCCTGAAACTCCAAGTCCATAAACTTTACCAACTTCTTTATCATCAAGTTGCTCAAATTTTTCATAAGGTATAAATCTACCCATGCTTAGAACTTCATCAATATCCTTTAAAAGAATCTTAACTCTCTTTGGTTCCTTGCTTTTACTTCTTAAAAGTGCCTGCCCATAGGCATCTGCAAGTATATTAATAGCTTTTCTACCCTCAATTGTGTAGTTTGCTATAACCTTTGCAACTCCTGTTTCTAGAATTGCTCCTAGTTTTTTAGCAGCATCAGTTATAATTCTTTCAATATCCGGTGTACTAAGTGGTTCAAAGTAAACCTCTGTACATCTTGATCTTACAGCTGGATTTATTTCCCCTGGTCCTCTTGTTGTAGCACCAATCATAACAAAATCAGCTGGAGCACCATTATCGAATAGATATTTAATATATCCTGGTACATTTTTATCATCTGGATCATAGTAAGAAGATGTAAATTCTACTCTCTTATCTTCTAACACCTTTAATAATTTATTTTGAAGGAATGAGTCAAGCTCACCAATTTCATCAATAAATAATATTCCACCATGAGCCTCTGTTACAAGACCTGTTTTTGGTTCTGGTACTCCGACTTCAGCAAGATCTCTCTTACTTCCTTGATATATAGGATCATGTACTGAACCAAGTAATGGGTTTGAAATTTCTCTCGGATCCCATCTAAGTGTTGTACCATCAACCTCTACAAACTTAGAATTTTCATCAAATGCTGACTGTTTTATTTTTCTCGCAGCATCTAAAGCAATTCTTGCAGCTGTAGTTTTACCAACCCCTGGAGGTCCGTAAAGAATAATATGCTGTGGATAAGGTGACACAAGTTTTGATATTAAAGATTTAATTGCTCTTTCTTGCCCTATTATATCTTTAAAATCACTTGGTCTAAGTAATGACATAATATTCTTACTTGAAACTTTTTTATCTAAATCCTCTAAATGCTTAAGCTTATTCAAAGTTGCAGCATTTTCAGGACCTTTTTTCTTTCTTATAATTTCAAGTCTCATATCATCCATATATTTTTCTTGTTTCTCTTGAAGTGCTTTTTCAAGCTCTCCATTAATTTTCTTCTTTAAATATCTTTTAGCAAGTTCTCCAGACATAGCATTACATACGCTCTCAATAACTGCCTCAAAATTACTCTTATTTGGAATAGTTGGATTTCCTTGACCTTCTGTAACAATCATATTTAAAGCATGTAGTTTCTCATAAGGATCACTTGAATCCATATGCTTTTGTAATTTAAATCTTACAATTCTTGCTCTCATAGCTCCATCATCTAACATTTTTGATGCTACTTCCTCAAGAACTTCTATTTGGCTCTCTAAACTCAGTCCTTCAGCCATTAAATAGCTTAAAACTTTATTTTCATCTACTGATTTCAAATTTTTAATCCCCCTTTTATACAGGAACAACCATAACTTTCATCTTAGTTGTTATTTCTGGATATAACTTAACTTCTATAGTATAAGTTCCAGCTACTTTTATTGTTTCCATAACTATCTTCTTTTTATCAACTTTTATTTTAAAATCTTTTTCTATCATTCCAGCAACATCTTTATTTGTGATAGCTCCGAATAATCTTCCACCCTCACCAGATTTAGATGTAATTTTAACAACTTTATCACGAAGTTCATCCGCAAGTTTTTGAGCAGCTTCAATTTCTGCAAGTTTTGCTTTTCTTTCAATAGTCTTCTTAGCATTTAAAATATGAAGGCTATTATCTGTTGCTTGTTGTGCTATTTTCTTTGGAAATAGATAATTTCTTGCATATCCATCTGATGCCTCTATAACATCACCTTTTTTCCCTAATGTTTTAACGTCTTTTAATAATATAACTTTCATTATTCATCACCTTTCTCTTTTATAAAATACTCTTTTAGAGTTTTCTTTAATATTCTTTTAGCCTCATCAATACTCATATCAGCAAATTGAGTTCCTGCCATAGTTCTATGACCACCACCACCAAGTGCTTCCATTATTATTTGAACATTTATATTTCCACTAGATCTAGAACTAAGATATACTTTATTCTTAACCTTAACAAATACAAATGAGCTTTCTATTCCAACTATATTTAAAAGTTCATCAGCACCCTGTGCTGCAAAAACAATCTCAGAGATATTATCCGGACAAGCTGAAATTGCAATTCCTTGTTCAATCTCTGCCGACTTAATTATCTCAAATCTTGCAATATAACTTTCTAAATTGTTATTAAATAATTTTTTAACTTCTATAGGATCTGCTCCCATTTTTTTTAAAAATGCAGCTGCTTCAAATGTCCTAACTCCAGTTTTAAATGTAAAGTTTTTAGTATCCATAACTATTCCTGCAAGAAGCCCATCAGCCTCAACTGAAGCAATACTTGGTTTATCAGACATATACTGAATAAGTTCTGTAACAAGCTCTGATGTTGATGATGCATAAACTTCTAAATATGTTAATATAGCATTTTTTATATAATCTTCTGATTTTCTATGATGGTCTATAACAACTACTCTATCACATTTGTTTAATAAATCAATATTTCCTACATATTGCTCACTATGAACATCTGTTACTATAATCAAAGTTTTATCATCAATATTATTCATAGCGTACGCATTATCTACGATTAAGTTCTTATATTCTTCTCTAGACTTAATATCCGATAAAAAAGTATCTATCGCATTTGTATCATTATTTAGTACAATATTGCACTTAAGTTCATAACCTTTAACAACACTAGCAATTCCCATTGCAGCACCAAAACAATCCATATCGATATTTTTATGTCCTACAACAAAAACTCTACTGCTCTCATAAATCAATTCTCTAAGTGCATGTGCTATAACTCTAACTCTAACCTTACTTGTTTTTTCTAAAGCTTTAGTATTTCCACCAAAGAACTCTGTATTATGCTCTGATTTAATAACTATTTGATCTCCACCTCTACCAAGTGCTAAATCAATTGCTTTATTTGCAAGTTCTTGATTATCAAAAGGACTTTCGCCACCTTTACCTATACCAACACTAAGTGTAATATCTAAATTATCTTTAAGGACAATATCACTTGTTATTTCTAAAATTCCAAACTTTTCTGAAACTACGCTTTCTATTTTACTCTCTAAAATAGTTAAAATAAATTTATCATGATCATATTTTTTAACCATAGCACCAATTGATGCCGCATAATCATTAACTTTCTTTTGTATTTTAGCAAGTAAAACTGGTTTTTCTTCTGTACTTATATATATTTCTAATTCTTTCAAATTATCAATCTCTATAAGCATAATACATTGTCTTATATCCATTTTTAGATTACTCGTATCATTAAAATTAACAAGATAATATTCTTCTCCAGCCTCTGTTATTATAGCTTTACCATAAACATCATACTTTACTTTATTTATAGTGATTTTTTGAGAATTTTCTCTATTACACTTTATAACTTTATTTATATCAAGACCCCTAACTACTGCAACTATCTTATTATCCTTCAGCGAATAATTAGGATATAATTCTTTGAATATCTTATTATACCAAAATAATTTCCCTTCTGAATTAATAACAACTGCAGGATATATAGAATCTAAAATATTATTTTCTATACTACTCTTTATTTCCTGAGCAATTCTTTTATTCTCATCATCATTAACTTCTTGTTTCTTCAAAAGATTAATAACAACTAAACTCATAAAAAGTATATAGATTATAGGAATTATAATTCCTAAAACATAGCTATTTGAAATAGCTAAATTAACAACTGTAATTATAGTAAATATAATCATAGCTATTACTATATGAATTCTTTTTAATTTAAGATACATAAATTTCTCCTACTAACCATTATTCTATATGTTTGAATTTAATTTTTTTCTAATTATACTCCCAAGACTATCCTCATCAAGCCCTCTATAATCAAAGAAAACATCAACAAGTCCAATTATAAATATATAACCTATAAGCCCTGATATAAGTAAGAAAAATATTATTACTACTACAAAGCCCTTTGCTATTTTTACCTTCTCAACAAGAAAATATGCCACAAGACTCATAGTTTGTAATCCAAATAATAATGCTAAACTACCTAGCGCACCAATAAACACTTCTATTCCTAGCGGAATTCCATTTTTTTTAAGTTCCATTCCAATTAATGCTATTACAACAATTGCTGCTATAAATTTAGGATCAATATACCATTTAGTAAAAGATATTAAATTATTAAATTTAAATCCTAACCTTATTAATATATTCCTAGAAACTATAAATATAATAACTGCTGATATAAAACTAATTAAAATTACTACTATCGGTAATGCTATTTGCATATTCTGAATTGTTATCATAGATTCTATATAATTTATATGATCTTTCATCTCTTGGCTAGTTGCAACTTTAAGCATCTGCTTAGTTACTACTTTATTTTGTGAAATTATACTAAGTAAAAATTGATTTAAAGTCATATTCATTATCATATATATATATATTACAGATGTTGAAACTATAGATATAACAGTCCCAATTAATATATAAATTAAGGTATATACTCCAGATTTTTTACTCCTTACACCAATTCCAAGGCCAATTCCAATAAATCCAGCTATAATTATTGATGTTAAACCATATATAGGACCTAAAATTAAAGTTATAAATATAAACCCAACTACAATCGATAGTATAGACATTTTTAATCCATTTTTTATGTAAAGTATAGCTACCGGTATAGGTACTAGTAAGCATCCTAGCAAACTAATTCCTGGAATATTAGAAATAAACATTAATAAAACTATTATCCCTGTAAGTATTCCACCTTCAACAATACTTTTACTTTTTAAATTTTTCATATTGCTTCCTCCTTACCCTTAAAATCAAAGGTAACTAAAGCTTATTTTTAAAATGTCTTAAAAGCTTACTAAGACTTTTACCTTCTTTTTCTAAGACATCATCTTCTATTATAGCCATTTTTAATATTTTTTTAACACTATCATCAACTTCCATAGCTTTATATCCTAATTTTTCAGCTAAAACATATAAAACTATAATAAGAGATGCTATACATTCTACAACTACACCCTTTGTTGCTCCTGCACCTTTTGTTAGAATAGTAAAAAGTTCTCCAGTCATACAGATAAACTGTGCTTTTAATTCTTCTATAGCTTTTATATTACCCATTATATTAAAGTCATCTTTTTTCATAAATTCTCCCCCATAAACCTTATACTCTCTATTATATAATTGTAAATTTTTTCACCTATTTATGCAACAAAAGAAATGCTTTTATAAAAAAAATTATAAAAAAAAGTCATGGTATAACCCATGACTTTTTTATAAAGCAAAATCCTATTCAGTTGTGAATGGTAATAATGCAATGTTTCTTGATCTCTTAATAGCTTCAGTAAGAGTTCTTTGGTGCTTAGCACATGCTCCAGAAATTCTTCTAGGTAATATTTTACCGCTTTCAGTAATATATTTCTTTAATTTAGGAACATCTTTATAATCTATTTCAGTGGCTTTCTCAACGCAGAATGCACAAACTTTCTTTCTGCCTCTTCTCATTTTTCCGCCGCCTCTTCTCATATCTCTACTCATAGTTCTTAACCTCCTTACTTATTAAAATTAAAATGGAATATCTCCATCATCAATTGGCATCATATCGTCTGACTTATCATTAAACGAATTGTTTACTGAGTCGAAAGCTGAAGGAGCATTGTTTCCACTATCAAAAGCAGAAGCTCCTCTAGTACCACCTTCGTTACCTCCAGATATGAACTCAAAAGTATCTACAATTACATCTGTAGTATATCTTGTAATTCCATCCTTCTCATAACTACCAGTTCTAATGTTCCCAGTAACCGCTAATTGTCTACCTTTTGTAAGGTATTGTGCTATTGTTTCACCAGTCTTACCAAAAGCTATGCAACCGATAAAATCAGCTTCATCTCTTTTCATTGGTCTATTTACAGCCATAGTAAATCTAGTAACAGCTTTACCACTACCAGCTGCAAATCTTAAGTCTGGATCTTTAGTAAGTCGTCCTATTAGAATAACTTTATTCATTACAATACCACCCTTTCAATTAGTTTTCTTTTTTAATGATTATGTGTCTGATTATACCATCTGTGATCTTGAATACTCTATCTAATTCTTTTGGTAATTCAGTATCAGCTGTGAAGTTGAATAATGTGTAGAAACCTTCGCTAACTTTTTTGATTTCGTAAGCAAGTCTTCTCTTACCCCAGAAATCTACGTTATCAACTGTTCCTCCACCATTTTCAATAACACCCTTGAACTTTTCGATTAAAGCTTTAACAGCTTCAGTATCTAAAGATGGGTTAATTACGAATATAGTTTCATAATTTCTCATTCTATTACACCTCCTCCCTATGGACTCTGGCTGTACTATAATACAGCAGGGATTTACATTACAATATTCTATCACTAATATTTCACTTAAGCAAGTTTATTTATTAGCTATTTTGTAAATTTAAAACACTTTTTTTATTAATTTTATAAAACTGCTTTAACTTCTATTTTCTTTGCTGCCTTTTGAAACTTAACTCTAGGTATCATAACTATCCTTTTACATACCGTACACTTTATTTTAACATCAGCACCAACTCTTATAATCTCCCAAAGGTCAGTCCCACAAGGATGCATTTTTTTCATTTTTACTATATCACCTAAATCAAATTTATCTATCATTCAACTACTGACTCCTCTTTAATATTTTCCTTAATACTCACTATATTTAATTTATTATATGGTATCTCTACACTATTTTCATCTAATGCTTCTTTAATCATTTGTCTAAGTTTTGCTTCAAGTTTCCACTGGCTCATTGCCTTTACATCACCTAAAATTTTTATAGTCATACCTGATGACCCAAGTTTAGTTACACCTACTACATTTGGAATTCTTTCAACATCATCAAGCTTACTAAATACTATACAAACAGCTTCAATAATTTTTATAGCATTATCAATACTTTCCTCATATGCTATATCAACCTCAACCTTAATTTGCATATTTCCTTTTGAATGATTTGTCACAACATTTATAAGTCCATTCGGAATTATATGGTATGAACCTGAAAATTCTTTAATAGTTGTACTTCTAATTTCTATACTATCAACAATACCAGTATATTTATCAATTGTTATATAATCTCCAACATTATATTGGTTCTCAAAAAGAATAAATACACCATTTATAATATCTTTTACAAAACTTTGTGCACCAAAACCAAGTGCTACCCCTCCAACTGATGCAAATGCAATTGGAAGTGTTCCCCCAACTACAATTCCAGCTATTGATATAATCCCTAGTATATAGACTGTATACCTTAGCATACTTTTTAAAAGTGTTCCAAGTGTATTAGCCTTTTTATCATTAATACTAAATAAATTATTTTTATAAGTTTGTTTTGCAACTAACTTATCTATAATTTTATTTCCTATTTTCAACATAAAAAATACTATAAATATAGTTACTATAACCATTAAAATTCTAAGCATGAATTCTCCTAGATTTATAGTAATACCAAATATTTTAAGCACTTCTGTTTTACTATTATACTGATAAATATAATCCCAAATATTTGTAAGTAGCATATTACCTCCTTAATTTTTACTTATATAACTTAAATCCTTCTACATCTCTAAAATAAACATTTTTAAATTTTATTTTACCATCTTCTATTAATTTATCTATAGCTATAACACTATCATCATCAAATTTAAGACTTATCCCACAACTTTTAGTTATATATGTAGGTGTAGGCATAACCATAACCTTTATATTTTCTGTATCCATAAGCTTTTCAGCTGCCATTGCCTCATGTGTATTATTAAAAACCATTATATATAATTTCATATGTTAAATTCCTCTCCTTAGCTTTATATAGTTCTGTCTATTTAATAGTATATAGTAACTAAATAAATATTTAAATATACTATATGCTATTACTACCATTTAAATGAAATTTATATGAATATTACTTATAATTATGATAATATTATTTATATTGACTAAAACAAAAGAAAAGGAGTTTTTATGTTTATTTTAAAGGCAATAGCAATTGGCTCTGTAACAGGCTTATTAGCTTCTATTCCACTTGGACCTGCAGGTATGGAATCAGTAAAACGTTCTATAGATAAAGGTTTTTTTGCTGGATTTTTAGTATCACTTGGAGCAATCCTTGCTGACTATATTTATATCTTTCTTATCCACTTTGGACTAGCAAGTATACTTAGTCTTAATAAAAATGTCGAAGGTCTTTTTTGGATAATATCTGGAATAATACTATTTATTTTTAATAAACTTTCTAAAATAAAAACAAAAGATAATAATAAAAACAAATTTGATATCGATAAAGTTCCTGGAGTTTTAAATGGATTTTTATTAACTTTTCTAAATCCTTCAACACCCTCTATATGGATTGCACTAAGCGGTACTGTAATGAAGGACTGGAGCTCTCATGGACCCAAATATTATTACATAGCTATCTGCTCAATGCTTATAGCAACTATTATATGGTTCATTATTTTAAATTTACTCGCTTCTAGTGGACTTAAAAAATTTGCTGGTGAAAAAGCTACTGGTAATGCATCAAATATAATTTATTATGTTTTGTATTTATTATCGATTGGATTTATTATCGCAGGATTATTAAAATTTATAATGTAATGTGAGGTTTTTAATTATATGAAAAAAAATATTTACTTAGATAATGCAGCAACTAGTTTTCCCAAGCCCTTATCAGTAACTGATAATATGATGGACTATATGTTAAACTGTGGTGGAAATCCATCTCGTGGTTCATCTTCTCATGCTCTAGCAAGTAATCGTGCTATTTATGATTGCAGAGAAAATTTAGCCAGTTTTTTTAATTTTGATAAAGTTGAAAATGTAATTTTTACAAATAACATAACAAGCTCTATTAATATAATTCTTAATGGACTTGTTAAAGAAAATTGGCATATACTTTCTTCAACAATGGATCATAATTCAGTTCTTCGAACTCTTGAAAAACTAAAAAATGAACGCAATATAGAAGTTGATTTTGTAGAAGCTAATACAGAAGGTTTCTTAGAAGTTTCTAATATTGAAAAACTTTGTAGAGAAAATACTAAGGTATTAATTATCTCTCATGCATCTAACCTAACAGGTTCTATACAACCACTATATGAAATAGGAAAACTTTGTAAAAAACTTGGTATCTTCTTCATAGTAGATTCAGCTCAAACAGCAGGTGTTTTACCTATTGATATGAAAGAATTCAATATTAATATTTTAGCTTTTACAGGACATAAATCTTTATTTGGTCCACAAGGAATTGGTGGATTTATATTAGATGATGAAACTAATGCACAAATGAATACTGTATTTGTTGGTGGAACTGGTAGTTCTTCTTACTCTCTTGAGCACCCAACAGAGCTTCCTGATAAATTTGAATGCGGAACTTTAAACACTGTAGGCATAATAGGGCTAAACTCTGGCATAAACTTTATAAAAGAGGAAGGCATTGATAAAATAAAATCTCATGAAGAAATGCTTTGTAAATATGCACTTGATGAGCTTTCAAAAATACAGGACATAATTATCTACGGGTCAATGGATGAAAAGAAAAGAACTTCTACTATAATATTTAATATTAAAAATGTAGATTCATCAGAACTTGGATTCTACTTAGATTCAGAAAAACATATAACAACAAGAACTGGACTGCACTGTGCACCACTTGCACATAAAACTATTGGTTCATACCCAAGTGGTGGTGTTAGAATAAGTCTTGGTTATTTTAATACAAAAGATGATATAGATGCCTTAATCTCTGCACTTAAAAATAGAATTTAATATTGGAGAGATATATGTATTCATTTCTAAAGAAAATTGATAAACTTGCTATTTTTTTTATGGCATATACACTAGGCTTTTTACTTTTCTTTGGTACTTTGAATTTCACCCTACCTTTTGTGCTAGCTATATTATTTGCTTTAATACTAAAAAGCCCTACAAGGTTTTTATCAAAAAAGCTTAGAATAAAGGGTTGGGTGGCATCATTATTAACTACTACTATCTTTTTTATATCAATAATTGCAGTAATTTCACTTTTAATTTTTGCACTTACCTTAGAATCTATTGATATAGCATCAGACCTTAAATTTTTTATTTCTGATAACTCTGACTCACTTTCCATAGCATTACAAAAAATTGATGAAATACAAAACTCACTAAACATAAATTTAGACTTTGAATTTTTAACAGAACACCTCAATAATATTGTTAGTAGTATTTTAGATTTTGCTGGATTTTCATTACAGTACCTTTTTAAAATTATAAGTTATATTCCATTTATACTTAGCACAACTTTTTGCATTGTAATTGCAACATACTTTTTCACAAAAAACTTTATACAAACTACAAATAAGAATAAAAGACTTTTATATTCCTATCCTAGACTTTTAGATATTTTACAAAATATAAAAAGCTTATTTACTGACTATATCGTTGCATATTTTTTTATAATACTCATATCATCAACTTTAAACTTTATAATTTTTTCAGTATTTAATATAAAATATGCACTAACTCTTGCTATCCTTGCTGGTTTTTTTGACATACTACCACTCCTTGGCACTGCTGTAATTTATATTCCGTTAATCTTATTTTATTTTTTTACAGGAAATACAACACTAGCTATACTACTCTCAATTTCATTTATATTACTTTGTGTTATCAGAGAACTATTCGAGCATAAAATATTATCATCATCTCTTGGCATTACACCACTTGAATCCCTTATTTGCATCTTTGTTGGTATAGAATTATATGGACTACTTGGGGTTGTATTTTGCTTATTTTTTGTAGTTGGCTATAAACTTTTCCTAAAAACAGAAAAGAGTATGACTTATTAAAAGTCATACTCTTTTCTATATAATTATTTATTCATAGCTTCGCTTAAAGCTTGTAACTCTTCCTCTGATAAATCATATCTTGAAATACCTTTATCAATTGGCTTTGCATATGTTGTACTTTCCATTCTTCCATAAATACCTGTTAGAACAATTCCATCATTACCATCATCGAGTAACGCTATTGAGAAACTTAAATCACTTCCAACATCTTCAAATGCCTTATATCTAACCATAGCAACTTTTTGAACACATTTTTTAATGCTTTCATCAATTCTATTAAATTTACCAACTACATCTGATGAATCTATCTCTATTTTTTCAACTTTATTAAGGTAATCTTCTAATAATCCTTCAAGATTCTTATTGTTTACCCCTCTCATCATTTTCTTATATTTTTTATTTGTTCCGCCTATTTTAGCAAATAGAATTATTATAAGTAATAGTTCTATAGCAGCAAATATAGCTATTCCAATGACTATATATGCAGAGTTTTGGTTTATCATTTCTATAATATTGTTCACTTCTTTTCATCCTTTCTGTCTAGAATGTTCCACGTGGAACATTTTCTTATAAGTTAATTATATCTAATATTCTTTGTAAATCCTCTTCAGAATAATATTCAATTTCAATTTTACCTTTATTCTTATTAGAATTTATATTAACTTTTGTACCAAAATAGTCCTCAAGCTTATCCTTTATATCTTTATAATAAGGATTTAGCTTTTTTGCTTCTTTTTCTTTAATATTACTATCTTTAGAGTTTAAAGTCTTTATAAACTTTTCAATTTCCCTTACTGATAACTCATCATCTATTATTTTCTGTGATACAATGTATTGTTCTTCCCCCTCTAATGAAAGTAGAACTTTTCCATGCCCCTCTGATATAACACCCTGTATTATATATTCTTGAACTCTTGAATCTAAATTTAAAAGTCTCATTACATTTGCAATAGACGTTCTAGATTTTCCAAGTTTATGTGATAATACTTCCTGTGTTAAATTATATTTATCTTTAAGCTCTTTATAAGCTAAAGCTTCTTCTATAGCGTTTAAATCTTCTCTTTGTATATTTTCTATAATTGCTATTTGTAATGCTGTTTCTTCAGTAAATTCTTTTACTATTATAGGAATTTCTTTTATTTTAGCAAGCTTTGCAGCTCTCCATCTTCTTTCTCCAGCTATAATTGCAAATTTATCTTCATCTACCTTCTTAACTATTAAAGGTTGTATAATTCCATATTCTTTAATTGACTCTGCTAATTCAGCTATCTTTGAATCATCAAAGAACTTTCTAGGTTGTCCAATATTGGCATTAATATTTTTTATATCAACAACTTGAACTCCATTAACATAATTTTCTTCTTTAACACTAGTTGGAATAAGTGCACTTAGCCCTTTTCCAAGCCCTAACTTTTTAACCACTATAATTCAACTCCTTGTCTTCTCAAGAACTCGTTTGTAAGATCCTCATATGCTTTTGCACCTCTACATTTATCATCATATAAAACAATTGGAAGTCCGAAACTTGGTGCTTCTGCAAGTCTTATATTTCTTGGTACTGTTACATCATACATTTTATCATTAAAGTAGTTTTTCACTTCTTTATAAACCTCATTACTTAAATTAGTTCTGCTATCAAACATAGTCATAATAGCACCTTCAATTTCAAGGTTCTTATTTAAAGATTTTTTCACTAAAGTTATTGTGTTAAGTAATTGTGCAACACCCTCTAAAGCATAATACTCAGCTTGTACAGGAATTAATACTGATTGTGATGCAACCAAAGCATTTATAGTTAACATACCTAAAGATGGTGGACAATCTATGAAAACAAAATCAAATCTATCACTAACTTTTTCAAGTTCTTTATGTAATATAAATTCTCTATTTTCTCTACCCATAACTTCTATTTCAGCACCTGCTAAATCCATATTTGCTGGGGCAACATATAAATTTTCAACTAATTGACTTTGAACTATTATATCTTCAATGCCAATATGCCCCCCAAGAACATCATACATTGACTCAGTTATTTTTCTCTTATCAATACCAAGTCCACTAGTTGTATTTCCTTGTGGGTCTATATCAATAGCTAAAATCTTATATCCTAACGTAGCTAGGTAAGAACAAATATTTATGTTAGTCGTTGTCTTTCCAACTCCACCTTTTTGATTAAAAATACATACTGTTTTCATAATCATATCTCAAAATGATTTTATCACTCTGAGAATCTCACCTCCTTTCCTCTATAAATATTATATATTCTTACATATTATAATAAAAGTATAATATTATTACATCTATAATATTTTTTGATTTTTTTAGTATTTATAAAATGTTCCACGTGGAACATTTTATGAATACACTTTATATCCTGGACTATTTTGAACTGTAAAATAAGTTGGTGAACTTAGGTTTACACTTGATCCAAGCCCTAAAAGCTTAACTTTAACATTATTTATATCCTCATAAATTTTTTGCATATTATCCTCACTAAACCTTGGAAGTTGTGAAACATTAAGTTTCCCTGTTTGCATTCCATTATCTAGATAAGTATTAAGTTTTTGAAGATGAACCTCATAATCAGATTTTATACCAACACCATCTTCTGTTCCAAAATGACTATTTTCTGTCCAATAATTATTTATTTCTATTTTTGTTTTCTCTATGTCGGCTTTATTCACTACTACTGTTCCACTTGTCTTACTTTGAAGTAATGTTCTCATATCATTTAATATACTTTGACTTATAGTAGAAATTTTAGCTTCATCAGACATAAGAAATAATAACTGTGATTTATATTTAACAATTTCTTTTTCTTTTGGTGTTAAGTTAGCTTCCTCAGTTTCTGAACTATTTACAACTACTTTAGGTGTATTCTTAACTTCATATTTATTTTTAATATCAGTACTAACATGATATATAACCTCTGTTGCTATAATAATACTTATAGCTGCTAATATTCCGATTATTAGTGATTTAGCTTTCATTATCATCACATCCTAAAAAAATTAAAGCATTTGAACCTAATTAAAACACTTCAATTTATATTATCATACCTATGTAATAATATGATTAATTAATTATTACACTATTTTTTAACATTATATAAATAATTCCTCATTTTATTGGAAACACTAACATTGCAAAATACATTTATTTTAATGTATTTTAAATATTAAATTTAATAGGAGGTATAAATATGTTAGGTGCAGTACTATTATATGTAGGTGTTGTTTTAATCACAAATGGTATAGCTAGACTTACTAATATTGATCCAAAAGCCGCAGCAATTATGAATTTATTTACTGGTGGATTATCAATAGTTATGAACTTTGGAAGTTTGCTTATAGCCGATGCTCAAGGAAGTAATATGATTCCTTATTATGCAAGTGCTACTGGTTTATTATTTGGATTTACATACTTATTTATAGGAATAAACAGTATTTTCAATTTAGATGGTAGAATTTTTGCTTGGTATAGTCTTTATGTAACAATAACAACAATACCAGCTGGAATATTACAATGGGGTGATGGTTCAAATCCTTACAATGTAATGATGGCAATAATTTGGTGGTTATGGGGACTTTTATGGGTAACTGCTTGGATAGAAATTGTTTTAAAAATAAATTTAAAGAATTTCACACCATGGTTAAGTATTATAGAAGGTATTTTAACTGCTTGGATTCCTGGTTTCTTAATTATGACAAATATTTGGATTATGACTTAATATAATGATTTCTCTAACATGTATGTTAGAGAAATTTTTTTATAAAAAAATGACCTATTTTACAATAAGTCATAAGCTGTTATTTATATGTGGATAACTATTTTAAATCTAAAAGTTATCCACATTCTTTACACATATCCGTTTAAAATTATTTTAAAGGAGCTTTTTTTATAGTTCCCATTATTCTTGGGTACTTAGGTCCACAACTCTTTATTTTTTTAACAATAACAAGATTATGTTTTAAATCAGTATCTTCAACTTTAACTTCTCTTATTTCTTGAATTTCTCCACCAAGAATTTTAACAGCATTTTTACCATTTGCCATCTCTTCTTCTATGCTAGGTCCTTTAAGAGGTATAAAGTGTCCACCTATTTTTACATAAGGCATACAGAATTCTGATAATAAACTCATATTAGCAACAGCTCTTGAAGTTGCTATATCATACATTTCTCTATGTTCATTTTTTCTTGAACCCTCTTCTGCTCTAGCATGTATTGTTGTTACATTCTTAAGCCCAAGTTCTGTAACTATTAAATCTAAAACTTTTATTCTTTTATTTAAAGCGTCAAGAAGTGTAACTTCTACATCATCTCTCATAATTGCTATTGGAAGTCCTGGGAATCCAGCTCCTGTACCAACATCTATTATAGTCTTAGCATTCTTAAATTCTTCAACTGAAAAAGCATTAATACAGTCTATAAAATGTTTTTTAACAACTGCCTCATCTTCTGTTATAGCTGTTAAGTTTACTTTCTCATTCCACTCCTGTAAAAGAGCCATATACTTCATAAACTTATTATATTTATCCTCATTAAATTCCATAGAAACTCTATCACAAGCCTCTTTCATTATTTCATAATACTTCACTTAAATTCCTCCAACCTTTATATTATTAAAAGCAGTAATCTGTTGATAACTTTTCAAAATATTTATCCACAGATTAACTCTTTTTCTACATTAAAATAATAATAAATGGCTATAGTCCTCCACAGCCATTTATTATTTTACTTTTTACTTTTTACTTCTTATATTTTAATTGTTGCACATAAATCATTAGTACAGAAAGATCAGCAGGAGAAACTCCTGATATTCTTGATGCCTGACCAATATTTAGTGGTTTTATCTTTGTAAGCTTTTGAATCGCTTCAGTTCTAAGATTATGAATTGTGCTATAGTCTGTATCCGCAGGTATCAATTTATTTTCAAGCTTTTTAAACTTTTCAACTTGCTCTAATTGATTTTTTATATATCCCTCATACTTAGCAACAGTATTCATTTGTTCACCAATGCTTCTTGGAATTTCAGGTCTTTCTTTATCTAAAATTTCAACTGCAAAATAATCAAGTTCTGGTCTTTTTATAAGTTCATATAAACTTATTGGTTTCTTAAGCTCTGTTGAACCAAGCCCTACAACTATTTCATTAGTTTCATTTCTTGTAGTAACTGAAACATCCTTAAGTCTAGCAATTTCTTGCTCTATAAGTTCTTTTCTAGCTACAAACATTCCATATCTTTCATCATTAACAAGTCCTGCTTCTCTAGCAATCTCTGTAAGTCTTAAATCTGCATTATCTTGTCTTAATAACAATCTATATTCAGCTCTTGAAGTCATCATTCTATAAGGTTCTTCAGTCCCCTTAGTAACTAAATCATCAATTAAAACCCCAATATAAGCATCTGACCTCTTAAGGACTATTTGCTCTTTTCCTTGAACTCTTAAAGCAGCGTTCATACCAGCAACAAGTCCCTGTCCAGCAGCTTCCTCATATCCTGAGCTTCCATTAACTTGCCCAGCACTAAAGAATCCTATAATTTCTTTCATCTCAAGTGTAGGTGAAAGGATAGTAGCATCAATACAATCATACTCAATAGCATATCCTGTTCTCATGATTTCTGCATTTTCAAAACCTTCCATAGTTCTAATCATCTCAACTTGAACATCCTCTGGAAGTGATGATGACATTCCACCAATATACATTTCATCAGTATTTAAGCCTTCTGGCTCTAAGAATATCTGATGTTTTATTTTAGTTGGGAATCTCTTCATTTTATCTTCAATAGATGGACAATATCTTGGCCCTATACTCTTGATAGTACCATTATACATTGGTGATCTATCCATATTAGCTTCAATAACAGCCTGAGTTTTCTCATTAGTATAAGCAAGCCAACATGAAACCTGTGGTCTTTCATTCTTCTCATTCATAAATGAGAATGGAGAAACTGTATCATCTCCTGGTTGTTCTATAAGCTTTGAAAAATCAATAGATCTTTTATTAACTCTACTAGGCGTACCAGTTTTAAATCTTCTAAGTTCCATTCCAAGACCTATAAGTTTCTCTGAAAGTTTATTAGCTGGAATAAGTCCATTAGGTCCTTCATAGAAACTATTCTCACCTATATATATCTTACTTTTAAGGTAAGTTCCACTTGTTAAAACAGCAGCTTTACACTTAAAGAAAGCACCATTTCTAGTTAAAACTCCATTAACTTTTCCATCTATAACTTCAACATCTATAACTTCTAGTTGTCTTAAATCAAGATTTTCTTGCTTCTCTACAACCTTTTTCATTTCAACTTGATATAAGTTTTTATCAGCCTGTGCTCTAAGTGAGTGTACAGCTGGTCCCTTTGAAGTATTAAGCATCTTAGTTTGGATATAAGTCTTATCAATATTTCTACCCATTTCTCCACCAAGTGCATCAATTTCCCTAACTATATGTCCCTTAGCAGTTCCACCAATATTAGGGTTACATGGCATCATAGCCACTGACTCAAGTGCTAAAGTACATAAAAGAGTTTTACATCCCATTCTAGCTGAAGCAAGACCTGCCTCAACTCCAGCATGCCCTGCTCCAATAACAACTACATCATATTCTCCTGCATCATATCTCATAATAATTTTTCCTCCATTAATTACTTACCACAACAGAACTCCATAAAGATTTTAGTAACTAAATCTTCCTCAACCTCTGCACCAGTAATTTCTCCTAAAGCTTTTAAAGCAGACATAACATAAATAGAAACTAAATCTAAGAACTCATTTCTATTTATTCCACCAAGACCATTCTCAAGATTCTCAAATGCTCTATATAAAGCCTGTTTATGTCTAGTATTTGTAACCATTAAACTCTCAGCATCAATATTTCCACTAAAGAATAAGTCTTTAACTCTACTCTTTAAAACATCAATCCCTATAGATTGCATAGCAGAAATTTCAATCTTATTCTCAAGACTTTCAATCGCTCCATCTTCTATCTTTCTATCTAAATCTACCTTATTAAGTAGAACAATATACTTTTTATCCTTAATATACTCAATAATATCTAAATCTTCCTTATCAAGCTCTCTGCTTGTATCAAGCATAAATACAACTAAATCAGCCTCATCAATCTTCTCCTTAGACCTTTGAACACCAATCTTTTCAACAACATCCTCAGTTTCCCTGATTCCTGCTGTATCAATAATCCTAACAGGTATACCATCAAGATTTATGTACTCTTCTATAACATCTCTAGTAGTTCCTGCAATATCAGTAACAATAGCTCTCTTTTCATTTAAAAGAACATTTAAAAGCGAAGACTTCCCAACATTAGGCTTACCAACAATAGCAATGCTAAGTCCATCTCTTATAATCTTCCCCTCATCAGCACTTTTAATAAGGTAGCCAACTTCTGAAATAAGCTTCTCAATACCAGCCTTAACATCAACTCCAATGCTTGGGTCAACTTCTTCCTCGTCCTCAGTAAAATCAACAGCATACTCAATTAAAGCAAGTACATTTAAAGCCTCTGCTCTAAGTCTATTAATCTCAGTAGAAAGTCGTCCTTCACTCTGTCTTAAAGCAGACTTCATAGAAAGTTCTGTCTTAGCACTAATAATATCCATAACAGCTTCAGCCTGACTTAAATCAATTCTACCATTTAAGAATGCTCTCTTAGTAAACTCTCCTGGTTCTGCAAGTCTTGCTCCAACCTTAATAACTTCTTGTAAAACTGCATTAGTAGAAATAACTCCACCATGACAATTAATTTCAATAGTATCTTCAGCAGTAAAACTCTTTGGACCCTTCATAAAACTAACAATAACTTCATCTAAAATTTCATCATCATTATTTTTAATATGTCCATATCTCATAGTATAAGGTTTCATAGAAAACATATCTTTTCCATTCACAGCCTTAAATACTTTATCCACAATATCTAAAGCTTTATCCCCAGATACTCTAATAATAGCAATTCCACCCTCTCCAAGAGCAGTGGCAATAGCTGCAATAGTATCAAACTCTTTCATAATAACCTCCTAAAACAAAATTCTATATTTCTAAGTTTCTTTCAAAACGTACAATTTCTATTAAAAATCTATATTTATTTTACCTAAGTAAATATAATAAGTCAAAAAACATTATACACCATAAAACTAAGTAGCATTATACTATTCTTTCATAAAATAAAGATTTTAAACCTAAAAAAAGAAGCCTTTCGGCTTCTTCTTATTTAATACTAACCACAATTCTTCTAAAAGGCTCTTGCCCTTCGCTATGTGTAGTAATTTTATCATCACTTTGAAGAGTATAATGTATTATTTTTCTCTCATAAGGATTCATCGGTTCAAATTTCATAGTCCTACCATATTTTTTAACTTTATATGCAGTCTTAAGAGCTAACTTTTTAAGAGTTTCCTCTCTTTTCACTCTATAAGAACCAGCATCTAAAATAACCCTTTTGTAAGACCCCTTATTTTGTTTATTAACAAAAACATTAAGTAAGTATTGAATAGCATCTAAAGTTTCACCTCTATATCCTATGATACCCCCTACATTCTCACCTTCAACAAAAATGAAAATTTTATCTTTCTCCTCTTTCATAGAAACTTCAGACTCAATACTCATTTTACTGAGCATTGCCTCTAAAAATATCTTACACTCTTCAGTAATATTTATCTTTAACGTAACTCTTATTGTAGCTAGTCTCGAACCAAAGCCCAAAAACCCTCTACTTCCCTCATCAGTTATAGTATATTCAACCCTCTCTTTAGAAACTTTCAATTCACTTAAAGCATTTTCTAAAGCATAATCAACTGTCTTGCCAGTAAATTCGATAGTCTTCATATCTTTCACCAACCTTTGAAGTTTAAACACTAATTTAAAATTTCACTACTTTTTCTTTTTCTTCTTACTGTTATTTTGTATATCCACCTTAGTTGGTGTAACATCAATAACACCTGTTTCAAGTTCCATCTTCTTCATCTTTTTCTTCTTAGGTAAAATAATTAAGAAGTAAGTTTGAATCATTTGAATAACATTACCAATTATCCAGTAGAACACAAGTAATGCTGGGAATTTTAATGACATAAATCCAAGCATAACACCCATTACTATATTCATAGTTCCCATAGGGATAGGGCTATTCTCTCCTGAACCAGTACCTTTTTGCATTAAGTAAGATGATAAATAAGTTGTTAATCCTGATAATATAGGCAAGATATAAAACTTATCATGTCCTCCTAAATTAGCAATCCATAAAAATGATGGAACTGGATCATGCATTAATACTGCATTTTGTCCAACTTGATTAAATACATCATACAAAGCAAATAATATAGGCATTTGTATAATAAGTGGTAAACATCCACCAGTCATAGAAACATTATTTTCTTTGTAAAGTTTCATAACCTCAGCGTTTGCTTTTTCAGGGTTTCCTTTGTATTTTTCTTGAGCCTTTTTAACTAAAGGCTGAACTTCTTGCATTTTTGAAGTTGATTTCATTTGTTTGATAGTTAAAGGTAATATAATTAGCCTAACTAATAAAGTAATTAAAAATACTGCTAAAACAAGTGATAAACCTTTTTGCGCAGAAGTAGCATTTCCAGTTACCGAAGCAACAAAATTGTAAAATGCCATAAAAATACTGCTTAAGAAATTTGTAATTGGAGCTAAAATTTTATCCAAGCTCTGAATCCCTCCTAAAATTTATTTATTTAACAGGGTCATGCCCGCCTTTATGGAAGGGATGACACCTGAGAATCCTCTTAATTGCCATGAAACTTCCTTTTAAAGCCCCATATTTAGTTATAGCATCTATTGCATACTGTGAACATGTGGGCAAATAAATGCAAGTACCTCTCCTTTTCAAGGGAGATAAATATTTTCTATAAAAATTAACTATTGCTATTAGCACTTTTTTCATTTTGGTATATTCCTGCCTTTTTAAGTAAATGCACTGCTGCACTCTCTACTTCTTTATAAGACTTACCAACTATAGGATTTCTCGCAATAAAAATAAAATCATGACCATCTTTAAGATTTTCAGAATTTAATCTGTAAGATTCTAAAATTAATCTCTTAACCCTACTTCTAATCACACTTTTCCCAACTTTTTTGCTAACTGAAATTCCCACCTTATTATAAGGTAGATTTTCATCATCTCTATTTCTTCTATTCTTAAAAACATATAAAACTAGTATTCTATTAGAAATGGACTCTCCCCTTCTATATACTAGTCTAAATTCTTTATTTTTTCTTAGCGATTGCATACTCATCCGAGGTTTTCTCTCCTTAATTTTCTGCTTTTATTACAGATTTTTCTGTTTTTATTACAGAAAAAGACCACATTATTGTGGTCCTTATGCTGTTAATCTTTTTCTACCTTTTTGTCTTCTAGCCTTTAAGATATTTCTTCCAGACTTAGTTTTCATTCTTTTTCTGAATCCGTGCTCTCTTTTTCTTTGTCTCTTTTTTGGTTGGTATGTCATGAACATTGAAAATGCACCTCCTTCAACAAAATATTTTTATAGTAAAAAACTATACGTATTCACTTTTAAAGTTTTACTGTTTAATTATATATTTGAAACTCCACTATGTCAAGAAAATACGAGCTCTATCATTTAGTATGTTATGTAAATTAAATTGAACTTTTGATATTAGCCTGTACTATTTTTTATATTGAAAAATATAAATTTTACATGCTAATATTTTATATTTTCTATTTAAAATAGACTTCCCTTATATAATAAATCTTTTTACTTATTTACTACTACCATATTATTATCACACATAAATCCAAATACTTATAGTTTCTTTATAAAATTTTAATCTTCATTTTAAATTTTTTACATTTCAATTCTTAAAATAATTTAACTTTCAAAACTCTCATTTACTAATAAATCTACTCATATTTATTATTTAGCTAAAAAACAAGTTATCCACAGGTAACATGTTTTTTTCCTATGGCTTGTCTTAAGATTTAAGTTATCCACAACATATTTATCCACAATTCTTTTTTTTTGTGGATAACTTCTTGATAGTGTATGTCTAATTATGTTAATATATATAAGTAATTAAAGAATCTGTGGATAAATGTACAACTTATCCACAGTTGTGGATAAACCTGTGGATAATATGTTTATAACTTTTTTTTCAAAAATAAAAAGTTGCTCTAAATCTATCTATTTAGTAAGTTTACATAATTATTAAATTGTGGATATTATTATCCACAGGCTGTGGATAATATATATTTATTATAAACTATCCACAATTTAATCCACAACTATCTGTGAATTATTTCAATATGGTTTTATACTTGTCCCATCTGTGGATAAACCTGTGGATAATTTGTGGATAACTATTAATTTTCAATTTATACTATGAAATTAAAGCAATTATTACAATTATTATGTAGCGGAGGATTTAATATGGAAAATCAGCTAAATAATACCTGGGAAAAAGCATTAAGTATAATAAAAAGTGAACTAACAGAAATAAGTTTTAATACATGGATTAAATGTTGCGAACCACAATCATTAACCGACCATGTTTTAAGACTTACTGTACCTAATGAATTTACTCGTGGTATTTTAGATAAACGATACAAAGACCTTGTAATACAGGCTCTTAACATTGTTACATCCAAGAAAATGGATGTTGAATTTCGTTTAGAAAGTGAAACAGAAGAAGAAATTGAAGACCCATCTGAAGTTATTGAACGTGATTATTCTGGAAAAAGTTCTATACTTGTTAGTGATGAAATGTCTACTACATTAAATCCTAAATATACTTTTAACTCATTTGTTATAGGTAACAGTAATAGATTTGCACACGCAGCTTCACTTGCTGTTGCAGAATCTCCAGCTAAAGCCTATAATCCATTATTTATATATGGTGGTGTAGGTCTTGGAAAAACTCATTTAATGCATGCAATAGGACATTACATACTAAAAGAAAATCCTAAAGCTCAAGTTGTTTATGTATCTTCAGAAAAATTTACAAATGAGCTTATAAATGCAATCAAAGATGACAAGAATGAAGAATTCAGAAACAAATATAGAAATATAGATGTTTTACTAATTGATGATATACAATTTATTGCTGGTAAAGAAAGAACTCAAGAAGAATTTTTCCATACATTTAATGCTTTACACGAAGCTAATAAACAAATAATATTATCATCTGATAGACCACCTAAAGAAATACCAACTTTAGAAGCTAGACTACGTTCTAGGTTTGAATGGGGCTTAATTGCTGACATTCAAGCTCCAGATTTTGAAACAAGAATGGCTATATTAAAGAAAAAAGCTGATTCTGAATATTTAAATGTTTCAAATGATGTTATGGTTTATGTTGCTACTAAAATAAAATCTAATATTAGGGAACTTGAAGGAGCATTAATACGAGTACTTGCTTACGCATCTCTAACAAATAGAGAGTTATCAGTAGAACTTGCTGCTGAAGCACTAAAAGATATTATTGCAAATAAAGGAACTGCAGTTATTACTGTTGATACTATACAGGAAGCTGTCGCTAATTATTTCAATTTAAGAGTTGATGATTTAAAATCTCAACGAAGAACAAGAGCAATCTCACACCCAAGACAAATAGCAATGTATTTAAGTCGAAAATTAACTGATATGTCATTACCTAAAATAGGTGCTGAATTTGGTGGTCGAGATCACACTACTGTTATTCATGCTTATGAAAAAATATCTGAAAATTATAAAACTGATGAAGCACTTCAAAATATAATTAATGATATTACGAATAAATTTGGTCACAATTAATCCACAGGTTGTGGATTAATTTCTGTGGATTATTTTCCAATGAAAAAGTTATCCACAATTCCAAATTCACCTGTGGATAACTGCGTTAGTTATCCACAGGTTTATCCACAGGCATTTTGCCCTGTAAACAATGATAAACTCTATGTTTCAAAAAGTTATCCACAATATCCACAGGCCCTATTACTATTACTATATATATTATCTATATATATTTATCTATATCTAAGGGGTTTTTAGGATTATAAATTTTAGAATTTTTAAGGAGGATTTTACTATGAAATTCATATGTGAAAAAAATAAATTACAAGATGCTATCGCTATAGCTCAAAAGGCAATAACTGGTAGAACAACTATGCCTATATTAGAGGGTATGTATATCGAATGTAAAAATAATATAATAACATTTATAGGTTCAGATAAAGATGTGAGTATAGAAACAAAAATAGAAGCTAACATTCTTGAACCAGGAACAATTGTTGTAGATGCTAAATTACTTGGTGAAATAGTTAGGAAATTACCTAATGCAGAAGTAACTTTAAGTACCTTAGAAAATAATATGCTTAAGATAGAATGTCAAAAATCTGTTTTTGATTTACTACACATGAGTTCTGAAGAATTTCCAAGTTTACCAACAATAGATGTGGATAAAGTATTTTCAATTCCTCAAGGTCTGTTAAAAAATATGATAAAAGGAACCTCTTTTGCAACTGCACAGGATGAAACAAGACCAATACTTCAAGGAATATTATTCGAAGTAGCAAATTCAAATCTTAATTTAGTTGCTTTAGATGGATATAGATTAGCATTAAGACGAGAATTTATAGATAACTCAAATGAAATTACAGCAGTTATTCCAGGTAAAGCATTTAATGAGGTATCAAAAATATTAGATGATGCAAATACACTTGTTGAAATTATGTTTACACCAAATCATATATTATTCAATATGGGGAAAACTAGAATAATATCAAGATTACTAGAAGGTGATTTTATTAGTTATAGTTCATTACTCCCAAAAGAACATAAAATATTAATTGATGTTAATAGACAAGAATTACAAAATGGAATAGAAAGAGCTTCTCTTATGGCTAAAGATGGTAATACTAATTTAGTTAAATTTAATATTTCAAATGATAATATTGTTATAACATCAAATTCTCAACTTGGAAAAGTTAGAGAAGAAGTTTCTGTTGAAACACAAGGCGAAGATTTACAAATTGCTTTCAACTCAAAATATTTAATAGATGTTTTAAAAAGTATGGAAGAAGAAATTATACAGATAAAATTAACAAGTAGTGTTTCACCATGTATTATAAAAAATAAAGATAATGATGATTGTGAGTATTTAGTACTCCCAGTTAGAATGGCAAAATAAAAAAATAGGAGGATACTACGGGCGATAGGAGTCTGTAGTAAAATAAAATTATGGAAATGGTTAAAATAGAGACAGAAATAATCAAATTAGATTCACTTTTAAAATGGTGTGGAGCTGTAAGTTTAGGGTCAGAAGCTAAATTTTATATAAAAGAAGAAGCAGTGCTTGTTAATGGTGAAGTTTGTACACAAAGAGGTAAAAAATTAAGAGTTGGAGATGAAATAACTTTCCAAGAAGAAATTTACAAGTTAATTTAATAAAATAAAGTCTTTATAGGTTCTATTATGTTATAATTAACAAAGGTGTTTTTATGTATATTAAGAGTTTACAATTATTAAATTATAGAAATTATGAAAGCCTAGCAATAGAACTAGGAAAAAATGTGAATGTGTTTATGGGCGATAATGCTCAAGGAAAAACTAATATACTTGAGTCGATATATTATTGTGCATTTGCTAAATCACATAGAACGAATAGAGATAAAGAGCTTATAAGGATTAATGAAGAAAAATCATTTATAAGATTAGAAGTTGGAAGAGATAGATTAGATAAAAGAATTGATATAAATATTTTAAAAGATGGTAAAAAAGCAATATCAATAAATTCTATAAAAGTTTCTAAAATTAGTGAACTTGTTGGGATTTTTAATGTCGTAATGTTTTCGCCAGAGGATTTAAAAATCGTTAAAGAATCACCAGGTGTTAGACGGAAATTTATAGATATGGAATTGTGTCAACTTAATACTAAGTATTACTACAATCTTGTTCAGTATAATAAAGTGTTGCTGCAAAGGAACACAATTTTAAAACAACGTGATGTAGATGAATCAATGTTAGATATTTATGATATACAGCTTGCAGGTTTTGGAAAATTTATAATAAATTCTAGATTAGAATATCTTAAAAAATTAAATTCTTATTCAGAAAATATCCACAGGGATATTACTAGTGGGAAAGAGTTTATAGAGTTTAAATATATTTCTACAGTTAAAAATTTAGATTCTGTAGAGGATAGCATAGTAGAACAATTAAAATCATTGAGAAAGAGGGATATTGAGAAACGAATGACATCAGTAGGTCCTCATCGAGATGATTTTAGTATTTTAATAAACGCTATGGATTCTAAAATTTATGGTTCACAAGGACAGCAAAGAACAGCTGTTTTAACTATAAAGTTCGCATCATTAGAAATTATAAAGGAGCTCACTGGTGAGTATCCTGTTTTACTTTTAGATGATGTTTTATCTGAATTAGATTTTAAAAGAAAATCATATATTTTAAAATCGATACAAGAAATTCAAAGTATAATAACATGCACAGGAATTGAAGATTTAACAAGTTATCTTGATAATAAATCAAGAGTTTTTAAGGTTAAAGATGGAATTCTGAGTGTTTAAAAGGAGGAATATCTGTGTTTCTACACTTAGGGGAAAATGTAGTTGTTCCCATTAAAGATGTTATAGGTATATTTGACATACAGTCTGCAATGGATAGTTCTGATACAATCCAATTTTTAAGAATGGCAGATGAAGATGGATTTGTTGAAAGAATAACAAAGGAAAAACCTAAATCATTTGTTATAGCTGAAGTTGATAAAATGAGTAGAGTATATCTATCACCAATTTCATCAGCAACTTTAACAAAGAGAACAGAGGTAAATTATAATCAAAATCCTTAAATCTTAATGCTTTGGCCTTAATATTTTAGGGGAAGTGTATGCAGTAGGAGGAGTTATATGTTAGAAGAAAATAATCAAAATTATGATGCCAGTCAAATTCAGGTTTTAGAAGGTCTTGAGGCTGTTAGAAAAAGACCTGGTATGTACATAGGAAGTACAAGTTCAAGAGGTTTACATCATTTAGTTTATGAGATAGTTGATAACAGTATTGATGAAGCTTTAGCTGGATATTGTGATACTATAAAAGTTATTATTCATAAAGATAATTCAATTACTGTTACGGATAATGGTAGAGGTATGCCAGTTGGAATACATCCGAAAATGGGTAGACCAGCTGTTGAAGTTATAATGACAGTTTTACATGCCGGAGGAAAATTCGGTGGTGGGGGTTATAAAGTTTCGGGAGGACTTCATGGAGTTGGAGCTTCTGTTGTTAATGCATTATCTGAAGAGTGTATTGTAACTGTAAATATAGATAATAAAAAATATCAACAAACATTTGAAAGAGGTAATATAGTAACAGATTTAACTGTTGTTGGTACATCAGAAACAACAGGAACTGAAGTATTCTTTAGAGCGGATTCTACTATTTTTGAAGATGTTGTTTATGATTTTGAAATATTATCACAAAGACTAAGAGAACTTGCTTTCTTAAATAAAGGGATAAATATAACTCTTATTGATGAAAGAGAAGAAGAGCTAGTTACAGAAAAATATCACTATGAAGGTGGTATAAAATCATTTGTTTCATACCTTAACAGAAATAAAGAGGCTTTATTTGAAGAGCCAATTTATATTGAGGGTGATAAAGATGAAATTATGGTTGAAGTTTCACTTCAATACCATGATGGATACAATGAAAATATATTCACTTTTGCAAATAATATAGATACTATTGAGGGTGGAACTCACCTTGCAGGATTTAAAACTTCTTTAACTAGAATTATAAATGATTATGGGCGTAAGTTTGGATATCTTAAAGAGAATGATAAGAATCTTTCAGGAGATGATATCAGAGAAGGGCTTACAGCAGTTGTTTCAATTAAAATGACTGATCCACAATTTGAAGGGCAAACAAAAACTAAACTTGGAAATAGTGAAGTTAGAAGTGCTGTTGAATCAGTTGTTGGACCAGGAGTTGCAGCATTCTTAGAAGAAAATCCCGCAACAGGAAAGATTGTTGTTGAGAAAGCACTTGTAGCATCAAGAGCAAGAGAGGCTGCTAGAAAAGCTAGAGAGCTTACTAGAAAGTCAGTTTTAGAAAGAAGTTCACTTCCAGGAAAACTTGCAGATTGTGCATCAAAAGATCCTAGAGAGTGTGAGATATATATAGTTGAGGGAGATTCAGCTGGTGGATCAGCTAAGCAAGGAAGAGATAGAAAATTCCAAGCTATTTTACCTTTAAGAGGTAAGATAATGAACGTTGAGAAACAAAGACTTGATAAGATACTTGGATCGGATACTATAAGATCACTTGTAACTGCTATAGGAGCAGGGATTGGACCAGAATTTGATATAGAAAAAATTAGATATAATAGAATAATAATAATGACTGATGCTGACGTTGATGGAGCTCATATAAGAACTTTATTATTAACATTCTTCTATAGATACATGAGAGAACTTGTAGAGGGCGGACATGTATGTATTGCACAGCCACCATTATATAAGGTTTCAAAAGGTAAAAAAGAATCATACTGTTATTCAGATGCCGAGCTTAATTCTAAAATTGAAGAGTTTGGTGGAAAAGATAGTAGTGTAAATATCCAAAGATATAAAGGTCTTGGAGAAATGAATGCAGTTCAATTATGGGATACAACAATGAACCCAGATGAAAGAATATTATTAAGAGCTCAAATAGAAGATGCTATGGCGGCTGATGAAATATTTACAATTCTTATGGGTGATAAAGTTGAGCCAAGAAGAGAATTCATACAGAAAAATGCTAATAAAGTTAGCAACTTAGATGTATAGTCTAGTAGGAGGTAAGTAAATGAGTTTTAATGAGGGAAAAATTATACCCATAGATATTAAAAATGAAATGAAAAAATGCTATATAGATTATGCTATGAGTGTTATAGTTGGTCGTGCATTACCAGATGTAAGAGATGGACTTAAACCTGTTCATAGAAGAATACTATTTGCAATGCAAGAACTTGGATTATATCCTGAAAGAGGTTATAGAAAGTGTGCAAGAATAGTTGGAGAAGTTTTAGGTAAGTATCACCCACATGGAGATACTTCAGTTTATGAAGCTTTAGTAAGAATGGCTCAAGATTTCTCAATGAGAGAAATGTTAGTTGATGGACATGGTAACTTTGGATCTGTTGATGGTGATTCAGCGGCGGCTATGAGATATACAGAAGCTAAAATGACAAAAATAGCTAGTGAAATGCTTAGAGATATAAATAAGAAAACTGTTGATTTTATTCCAAACTTTGATGGTGAAGAGCAAGAACCAACAGTTTTACCTTCAAGATATCCTAATCTTTTAGTTAATGGTTCATCAGGAATAGCGGTTGGTATGGCTACGAATATACCACCACATAACCTTGGTGAAGTAATTGATGGAACTATAGCTTTAATGGGTAATCCAGAGCTTGGATCTCTAGAGCTTATGCAATATATCAAAGGACCAGATTTTCCAACAGCGGGAATAATAATGGGTAGAACTGGAATCAGAGCTGCTTATGAAACTGGTAGAGGAAAAGTTGTAACAAGAGCTAGAGCTGAAATAGAAGAAGAAAATGGAAGAAATAAAATAATAGTTACAGAACTTCCGTACCAAGTTAATAAAGCTAGACTTGTAGAAAATATAGCTAATCTTGTAAAAGATAAAAAATTAACTGGAATATCAGATTTAAGAGATGAATCTGATAGAGAAGGTATGAGAATAGTTATTGAACTTAAAAGAGATGCTAATGCTAATGTTGTATTAAATATGCTTTATAAACATACAAAAATGCAAGATACATTTGGTGTTATAAATCTTGCTTTAGTTAATAATGAGCCTAAAGTATTAAGTTTAAGAGAAATGCTTACGCATTATATAGCTTTCCAAAAAGAAGTTATAACAAGAAGAACAATATTTGATGTAAATAAAGCTAAAGAAAGAGCTCATATATTAGAAGGGCTTAGAATAGCACTTGATAATATAGATGCTGTTATTAGTATAATTAGAAATTCTAAAAATTCTGAAATAGCAAAAGCTGAGCTTGCAAGTAAATTTAATTTAAGTGAAAGACAATCAGCTGCTATCTTAGAAATGAGACTTAGAAGACTTACTGGACTTGAAAGAGATAAAGTAGAAGCAGAGTATAACGAGTTAATGAAACTTATTAATTACTTAAATGAAATTCTTGCTAGTGAAGAAAGATTACAAGAAGTAATTCAAGAAGAATTATTAGCTATAAAAGAAAAGTTTGCTACTCCAAGAATGAGTCAAATAGAAAAACAAATGAATGAAATTGATATAGAAGATTTAATTCAAGAGGAAGATGTTGTTATAACATTGAGTAACTCAGGTTATATTAAGAGAATACAAGCTGATACTTATTCATCTCAAAAAAGAGGGGGTAAGGGAATACAAGCAATGACAACAAAAGAAGATGATTTTGTTGAACATGTATTTGTTACATCAACTCATTCAGATTTATTATTCTTCACAAATCTTGGTAAAGTTTATAAGCTTAGAGCATATGAGATACCAGATGCAGGAAGAACAGCTAAAGGGTTAAACCTTGTAAATCTTATTCAGATTGATCCGGATGAAAGAATAGAAACTATTCTTACAATTAAAGATGATGAAGAAAAAGATGGATTCTTATTTATGGGAACAAAGCAAGGGGTAGTTAAGAAAACTCCTATAGCTGATTTCAAGAATATAAGAAAATCAGGTTTAATAGCAATAAACTTAAGAGAGGGCGATGAGCTTCTTAAAGTTAAGAGAACACACGGAGATGCTAATATGATAATAGCTACTAGAAATGGTTTAGCTATTAAATTTAATGAGCAAAATGTTAGACCTATGGGTAGAACAGCATCTGGAGTTAGAGCTATAAGACTTAAAGAGGGCGATTATGCAGTTTGCTTAGATATTGCTGTTGAAGGAGAAAAATTCCTTGTAATAAGTGAAAATGGATATGGTAAGAGAACTCCACTTGATGAATATAAAGTTCAAAATAGAGGTGGAATGGGTCTTCTAACATATAAAGTAACTGAGAAAACAGGAAAAGTAGTTGGAGCAACTGTTTGTAAATTTGATGATGAAATGATGTTTATCAATAGTAATGGTGTTGCCATAAGAATAAATGTAGATGATGTTTCAATTTCAGGAAGATCAACTATGGGTGTAAAACTTATGAGAACATTAGATAATGAAGCTGTTGTTGCAATAGCTAAAATACCAGCTAGTGAAAAAGTAAATTCATTAGGTGAAGAAATAGAAACTGATGAAAATGTTGAAGTTATTCAAGAAGATATAACTATGGATAATAGTTTAGAAGTTTTAATTGAGAAAACTGAAACAGAAGAATAGAAAAAATGGAGTACAGGTATATCAAATTGATATACCTGTATTTTTTTATAATTATATTGGGGAAAATTATAAAATTAAAGATAATTTAAATGGAAAAGAATAAAAATTAGGTGTTTTAATATAGAATTAGGTGTGAATATAATTAAACAAATCCTAGTGTGTCGATGATTGAAAATTAAAGAAAATAAAAGAAATTAAAAGAAAAATGATAGATATATTAAAAATGAAAAAAGGGAATTATTTAAGAAGAGCAAGAATACATGATATAATAAATTCTGTTGTTAAAACAACGCAAAACTTTTTGAAAAAAAAGATAAAATAGTGTTGACATGAAAACAGCAAAATGATATTATGTAATAGTCGCTTAAAGCGATTAAGCAAAATAAGGTCTTTGAAAATTAAACAGA
>NZ_CAMQRY010000005.1 GCF_947036855.1 uncultured Clostridium sp. | reverse complement strand
TAAACATCTACATTAAGATTGCTATACTAAGTGCTATTGCATTTATAGTAATGATGTTTGAAATTCCATTAAATCCAGCTTTTCCATGGCTTAAGATTGACCTCAGTGATATGCCGGCTCTTATGGGAGCATTTGCATTTGGACCTATTGCAGGAATAATAATTGAGTTTATGAAAAACTTTTTAAATATTCTTTTAACAGGAACAGCAACAGGTGGTGTAGGAGAATTTGCTAATTTTCTTATAGGAATTTCATTTGTAGTACCAGCATCAATTATTTATAAAAAGTATAAAACTAAAAAATCAGCTATTGTTGGTATGCTAGTTGGAACAGTTTCTATTATAGTAGTAGGAATACTTGCTAACATTTTTATATTACTACCTTTATATGGTATGGAGTTACATGGAAAAGCTTTAGTTACTTATATAGTAGCAGGACTTTTACCAGTAAATGGGCTTAAAGCTATAATAAATTCAGTAATAACTCTTATTTTATATAAGAAGCTATCAAAAACAATATTTAAGGTACAACCAATGCTTACAGCAAAGGATTTATTTAAGAAGAAGAATAAAGATATAAAAGAAAGTTAAATGATAGTATAAAAGGATGCGTAGAATTATTTCTACACATCCTTTATTTTATGGGCAAAAAAAGAAAGCATCAAATGATACTTTCTAAATTGAAGATTTAATATCTCTATTACCCATAAGAATAGCAGTTTCACCATTACTTGAGTAATATTTCTTTCTTTCACCTTCTATTATAAAGCTTTGCTTTTTATAATAGTTTTGCGCAGTAGTATTAGATTCTCTAACTTCAAGCATAATTTCATTGCAGTTATTTTCTGTGCAATATTTTAAAATACCTTTAAGTAAAGAAGTTCCAAGACCTGTTCCACGAAGTATTTCATCAATAGCGATACTATTAATATTTGCTTCACCAGCTATTATCCAAACATTTGCAAAACCACAAATTTTTTTATCATCTGTTATTACAAAGTTATGAGATAGATGATTGATAAGTTCAGCTTCAAGAGATGGAGCATCCCAACTTTCATTTCCTTTAAAGCAAGTATTACTTATTTTAAGAACATCTTGTATATCTTGTTTTGTCATAAGTCTAGTTTCTAGCATTATATACCCATTCTCTTTTCATACTCAGTTTCAGCCTGTGTTTTCTTAAGATAAACAGGGCTAAACTCATTTATAGGACTTGTGATTCCAGCATTAAGTTTGATTAATGCAAGTTCTCCAAGTGATGAAGCCTTAGGATATAGACAGTTAAGAGGGGCAAATATAGCATTTGGAACTTCTTCTAGAAGTCTAGCTCTATGTTTTGTAACACCATCTCCAACAAACATTACTTTTTCATCTCTTTTATTTAAATCTTCTATAAGTTCTTCAAGTGAAATACAAGCAGATTCTGAAATAGAAGTAAGCTTTCCATTTACATTTCTATAAAGGTTTGAGTATACATTATCTCTAAGTGCATCTATGATAGGGCAGATAATACCATCAAACATAATAGCATTATAAGCAAGACTATCAAGAGTTGATAATGAAATACAAGGTTTCTTTGTACTATAAGCAAGACCTTTAATTGTAGCCATTCCAATTCTAAGACCTGTGAATGAACCAGGACCTTCTGATATTGCGAAAGCATCAACATCACTTATTGTAAGTTTATAGCTTGTTAAAAGCTCATCAATTAAATCCATAACAAGTGCTGAATGTTCTCTTTTACTATTTAAGTTTATTTCACAAAGTATCTGATCATCTTTAACAAGCGCACAAGTAGCTGTTACTGATGATGAATCAATACATAAAACTAACATAATCTAATCTCCTTTGCGTAATCATAGGCACTTCCAAAAGGAGTAACTGTGATTTTTCTAACATCTTCACCTTCTTCAGGCATTTTCTTTATATTTATGTAAAGATATTCTCTTGGGATTATCTCTTCAATGTAGTTTGCCCATTCAATAAGGCTTACACCATTACCAAAAATATATTCATCAAATCCTATTGCATAAATTTCATCAGGATCACTTACTCTATATACATCAAAGTGATAAAAACTAAGTCTTCCACTATGATATTCATTTACTATGTTAAATGTAGGGCTTGTTATATGCTCTGTAATTCCAAGACCTTTTGCAAGTCCTTTACTCAAATGAGTTTTACCTGTTCCAAGATCACCAGTTAGACAAATAATATCACCACTGCTAGCAAGTTTCCCTATTTGTTTTCCAAGTTCCATAGTATCTTCAACTGAATTAACTATAAATTCCATAAGAATCATCTCCTTTCAAGTTAATTACTTCTTTAATATTCTATACAACTTTACAAAAAAATAAAAGAGTAAATGGGATGTTTTCTAAGCTTTTAGTATTTTATTATAGATAATAGAGAATATTTTAGCATTAAATAGCAAAAAAGTTTGAAAAATATAAATAAAAGACTTGCATTATTATTATAATGTGTATATAATAATAAATGTAGTCGCAACAAGCGAGTGCAACAAGCGATGAAGGGGTATGGCTCAATTGGTAGAGTAGTGGTCTCCAAAACCATTGGTTGTAGGTTCGAGTCCTACTACCCCTGCCACATCAGAGAAGATTTAGAGTTTCTAAGTCTTCTTTTTTTTATTTGAAAAATAAGATATTAAAAAAGCAGCATATATGAATATGTTGCTTTTTTATATTTAAAATAGAAATTTTTATCCTTTTTAAAGAATTATGAGAAATTTAAAAAAACATAAATAAGTTTAAGATATAGACCTTATAATAAGTTGGTTTTAATGAATTTATGAATATTATGTTAATGATGTTATTATATTTTGAAGTTTAAGTTAATAATTTGTACAAAATGTAAAGGTGGTATGCTTGAAAAAAAAAGAAATAACTGCTACTCTTATGGAAATAAAAGAGATTAGTTTCAAAATTTGGAGGCGTTGTTTTGGAAGATATAAGGATATATAAAGAGTTTAGAGAGCTTAGACAAGTTGCATATTTTTTTATGATAATTATAATTGTATGCGTATATTTTATTTATAAAGAATATATGTTTTTGACAAAAGATTATATAACGAGTGGGCTTATTGTAAATATGGCAAGTATGCTTATTGAAGGTATTATAATAGTTGTTTTAGGAAAATTTTCAATTAGTCTTGTAAATAAAATTTTACTAAAAGAGCCATTTATAATTTTTGAGAAAAATGATATTATATCTAATGGTCTTATTGGAAAGTTTGAGATTGAGTGGGATGAAATAGAATCATATACTGAAACATATTTTAGGGGAATGCCAACTATTGTTCTTAAGTTTAAAAAAGATAGTAAACATAAACAAGAGTCTTCAATTTTAAGGCAATTAGTATATTATTACAATATAAAAAGAATGGGTGGAGAACTTGCATTTATGCTTCCGCTCTTAGATGGGAAGTATGATGATGTTCTTAAATATATAAATGATAAAGTCAGAAACTATCAATAGTTTCTGACTTTTTTATTTTTGTTTAATAAGTGAAAGTCTTGTATGTATAATGACGAAAAGTAGCAATAAAATTGATGGAAAACATTACTAATGATTTTTATGAATTAAAATTACTATAATGGTTAACATAATAGTGTAGGAAGGAAAGAAACAAAAACTTCTTAAAATCCTACATATTCAAACCAATATCCCAAGGAGGGAATTTATTATGTGAAACACATATAGTCCAGAACTCGGAAGGAATACCAGAGTTTCTAAAAAAGAACTGGATAATAGTCTTGGAGTACCCTTACGGGAATATAGTTTATTTTTAAAGCCAACCTAATAATAGGAGTGATGAAGATGAATGCAAGACGGGTGTATAGTAAGTCGACGAGTTGTGAAATGGTGCGAAAGCAGATAGAAGATATAAGTAAGTCACCAACATAAATATTCAATTGAAAGCTACGTTATCGGATAGTGAAATGAAATTGCAGAATTTAACGAATCAGTTAGATGAGGAGTGTTTATTATGGAAGGACCACCAAAGTATTAATTGTAACTATAAATTACATTAATTAATCTTCTATCAAAAAAAGGAATAGGCTGCTTAATGAATAATAACAATTATTTTTTAAGTGGCCTTTTTCTTTGTCAAAATAATATATAAAATAAAAGTTGACAAGCTAGTTGAAAAAAAGTATCATTAAGGTAACAAATGCAAATGATTTGCAATAACGAGATAGTAATTTTAGAGGAGATATAAATTAAATGAAAAGAAAATTAATTTTTGGGGCAATGATAGCTACTTTAGTAGTTGGACTTGTTGGATGTACAAGTGGAAAGTCAGATACAGCAAATGCTAAGGAGACAGATGGAAAAGTAAAAGTTATGGCAAGTATTTATCCTGTTAAGGAACTTACTGAAATTATAGGGGGCGATAAAGTTTCTGTAAGTTCTATGGTTCCAGATGGAGCAGAGCCACATGATTTTGAGCCTAAGGCTAAAGATATGGTTAAACTTAATGATTCAAATATGTTTGTATATAATGGACTTGGAATGGAACATTGGGTTGATAAAGTTTTAGAGTCAGTTAATAATAAAAAGTTAGAAGTTATAAATACTTCTAAAAATGCTGATGTAATACTTGTAAGTAATGATGATGAAGAAAAAGTTGATGAACATGATGAAGGTGAAGAAGCTCATTCACATGATGAACTTGAAGAAGGACACTCACATGATGATGGGCATAATCATGGAAGACAAGATCCTCATATTTGGCTTAGTTTTACAGAAGCTAAGAACCAAGCAAAGCTTATTGAGGAAGGTCTTATAAAAATAGACCCAACTAATAAAGAATATTACACAGCAAATTATAATAAGTTTGCAACAGATGTTGATGCAGTTTCTAAAGAATATGGAGAAAAGTTTAAAACTTTATCTAATAAAGATTTCTTAACAGGTCATGCAGCATTTGCATATCTATGTAGAGACTTTGGCTTAAATCAAAAAAGTGTTGAAGATGCTTTTGGTGAGGGTGAAGTTACACCTAAACATTTAAAAGGAGTAGCTGACTATGCTAAGGCTAATAATATTAAAGTTATATTTATGCCAGATACAGCAAGTGAGAAACTTTCAGAAACTTTAGCAAATGAAGTTGGAGCTAAGGTTGTAAAAATATCAAGCCTTGAAACAAAGAATGGAGATAAATCTTATATTGAAACAATGAAAGATAATTTAGATACAATATATAATAATTTAAAATAATTTTGAGTGCTATGGTATTATGCCATAGCATTTTTTATATAATAGGTATATTTTAGGTGTGTTTTGAGTATAAATTACTTATAGTGGGTTACATAATAATAAAATGCTAAGTTAATTAAAGTTTTGTACAAAGAATATACTTTATATATTAGTATAATTTATAGAAGAAGTAAGTAAACTATAAGTGATAAAAGGGGGTAGCTTTATATGAAAGAAAAATTAGAATTTTATAATAGACGAATAAAAGAAAAAGAAGATGAGCTTAAAGGTATTAATGGAAGATATAATTTGGTTAGTGCACTTAGATTTGTAGATTGTATAGTGCTTATTGTATTTGCAGCAAATTATTTCTTTGGAAGCAGTTTTAAAATGGTTTCAGTAGTTTTTGTAATTGTAGCAATTATAATATTTTTTGCTTTAATTAAATGGCATAATATTGTTGAAGCAGAAAGGACTAGTGTTGAAAATTCTATAAATCTTAATAGTGATGATATTAAGAGGTCTAGTGGAGAGTGGAAAGAGTTTTTAGATACTGGAGAAGAATATCTTGATGGAGAGCATAAATTTGCATCAGACCTTGATGTTTTTGGAAAAAAATCATTTTTTCAATGGGTTAATGCAACAAGGACTATATATGGAAGAGAAAAACTTCGTGATAGATTAGTATTTAAAGATGGTCTTAGTAAAAATGAAATTTATAAAACACAAGATGCTTTAAAAGAGTTAGCTTTAAAATTTGAGTTTCGTGAGAAATTTTTATCAGCACTTGGAAAAGAAGATTTTTCTGACAAAAATAAGGAAAAGAAACATTTTATTTTAGAGTGGGCTAAAACTGATAATAGTAGTTTTTTATCTACTGGTATAACTATTCTTAGGTTTGTTGCACCTATTATAACATTGTCAGCACTTGTTTTTGCTTTTCTTGGTATGGTTGATGTTGTAACATTTTTAAGTCTTTTAGCAGTTAATTATATTATTGTAAAAAGGGTGAGTAGAGAGGCTGAAAGTGGTATAAATCTTTTTGAAGAGTTAAAGGGTGACCTTTCAGGTTATGTTGTGGCACTTAAACTTTTAGAAAATGAAACTTTTAATTCAGAGAAGTTAAAGGCTATACAAAGCAGAGTTATAAATAAAGGAAAGGCAAGTCAGGAACTTGAAAGTCTTTATGGAATAGGGTCTTGGATAAATGATAGACATAATGCTTTTTATATAATTTTAAATGCAGCACTTTATTTTGATTATCATTTACTTGCTAGAGCAGAAAAGTGGAAGATTAAAAATAAAGAGCATATAAATGATTGGATGATGGCAATTGGTGAGTTTGAAGCACTTGAAAGTTTAAGTGTTGTGTCAGGAAATGAATATGTTATGCCGGTTATAAATGATGATTTGATTTTAGAGGCGGAAGAAATTGTTCATCCTATGCTTTTAGAAGAGGGTGTTAAAAATAGTTTTAGACTTGATAAGTCAAAGAGAGTTGCACTTATAACAGGTTCAAATATGTCTGGTAAAAGTACATTTTTAAGAAGTATAGGATTTAGTATGTTCCTATCATATTTAGGGCTTGGGGTTAAGGCTAAATCTTTTAAAACTCCAATTGTTAGTATTTATACTTGTATGAGAACTGCTGATAATTTAAATGAGAATATTTCATCATTTTATGCTGAGATAAAAAGAGTTAAGAAGATAGTTGATGGTGCTAAAAATAATGAGAGAATTATTTTTCTTCTTGATGAAATATTTAAGGGAACAAATTCTATTGATAGACATGAGGGGGCAGAAGTTTTAATTAATCAACTTTTAGAGGGTGAGAGTATAGGGCTTGTATCAACTCATGATTTAGAACTTTGTGATATGGAAAAAGAAGATAATTTTGTTGTTAATTATAATTTTAGAGAATATTATGAGAATGATAAACTGAAATTTGATTATAAGCTTCGTGATGGTGTTTCTAAAACTAGAAATGCTAGATATCTTATGAGGATGGCAGGTATAGAAATAGAATAATTTTACTTGGAAATTAAGACTAGAAGAGATAGATATCTCATTTAGACAATAATAAGTAAGTCTGATATAATGAAAGCATAGTTAACATAATATATAAAATTAAGCCTTTTTATGAAAAGGCTTTTTTTTTTGGAAAATTGAGATAAAGAATTGGAGGAAGAAACTTGTTTACGGATAAAATAGAAGCAAAAGAATATTTCATTAAAGACCTTTTAAGTCCAAAGTTTTTATTTGAAATACCAGATTACCAAAGAGCATACTCATGGACTACTGAAAATTTAAAACAATTAGTTGATGATATAAATGATTCAATTAGATTAAATGAAGGAAAAGATTTTGAAAACTTTGAGCCTTACTTTATAGGAAGTATAGTTCTTTGTGGAAAAGAATATAGAGAAGATGGATTTGGTCGTTATGAAGTTATTGATGGGCAACAAAGACTTACATCATTAATAATTCTTATAGCAACTATTAGAGATATAATTAAAAATGATGATTATAAAAAAGTATTATCATCACTTGTATACCAAGAAGCAAATGAGCTTATGGGAATAAAAGAAGATATAAGAGTTAAGGTTAGAGGAAAAGAAAGTGATTTCTTTAAAAAATACATACTTTCAGAAAATGGAACAACATTTGTAAATGACCTTGATAAAACAGAGCTTACAGAAGCTAAACTTAATATGGTTAATGCTTTAGATATCTTTAAAGGTAGCTTTATAGATGGAAAAGGTGAAGTATTAGAAGAGAAACTTAATAATTTTATAAAATATTTACTTCAAAAAGTTGTTTTAGTTGTTATAACTACAAATACATTTGAGTCAGCATTTAGATTATTTAATGTTATAAACTCAAGAGGACTTCCTCTTACAAATGCAGATTTACTTAAAAGTGAAAACCTTAGAGTTATACCTTTAGAAGATAGAAAAGAATTTGCACAGATTTGGGAAAATGATGAAGTTGATTTAGGTAAAGATTCTCTTGAAATGCTTATAGGATTTATGAGAACAATAGCACTTAAGAAAAAATCAGAAGCTTCATTATATGATGAGTATACAAAAGTTGTATATCCTGAAACAGATGGATATAAAGGAAAAGAATTTACAACTCATATGCATAATATAAAAGAAATTTATAGTAAGTATATTTTAGATGCACAGATTAATGTTGCAGATAAAGAGAAGGTTGTTTATTATAAGAATCTTGTTACTGCTATGAGAGAGTTCCTACCTTATGAAGATTGGGCTGCTACTGTAATTAAATTTATAGAAAAGTTCGGAACAAATGATGACGAGATATTTGAATTTGTTTCAATTCTTGAGAAAAGAATTGTTATAGACTGGGTAAATGGTAATTCATTTGCTGATAGACTAGGAAGAGTTTATGATATACTTAATATTATAGATAATGCTACAACACTTAAAGAGATTAAAGAGAGTGATGCATTTATAGGTGATATTGAGAAGACAACAAACTTCTTTAAGAATGCATTAACAGATATAGATTTTTATAGTAAAGGAAGAATGACAGTTCCTAAGTACATCTTTGTAAGAATGGATATAGAATTAAATAAATCAGAAACTGTTGATTACTATACAAATAAAGTTATGGTAGAACATATACTTCCTAGAAATTCTAAGGATGCATATTGGATATCAAACTTTAAGGCTGATGAGAGAAGAAACTTTGCTAATAAATTTGGAAATCTTGTACTTATAGCAGGAGCTAAAAATACAAGACTTAATAATAAACCGTTTGCTGATAAAGTAGATGAGTATTTAAGTAAAAAAGGTGATTTTAATATCACAAAAGAAATATTTAGCAATAATAATTGGAATATGGAAGTTTTAGAAAATAGACAAAATGACCTTGTAGAGAGAGCAATGGAAATTTTCACTAAGTTCTAATAGCTTTGTAATATAAGTTTAAAACTCCAAAGAGGTTATACCTATTTTGGAGTTTTATAATTAAAACATAATATAAAATATAGGTTATCTTTATAAGATTATTGAAGGGAAGCATGAAATGGGATATGTAATAATAGATTTAGAATTTAATAATATGCAAAATATAAAAAAGTATTTTCCTCGTATATATGAGAGAAATGCAAATCTTAGAACTTTAGAGGTTCAAAATGAAATAATACAAATAGGTGCAGTTAAACTTGATGATAAAATGAATAAGATAGGTGAATATAAGTCTTATATAAAGCCTTATGCTTTTACTGTTTTAAACCCAATTATAACTGATATGACAGGTATAACAAATAATGACCTTAAAACAGCAATTAGCTTAAAGCAAGGACTTAAAGAACTTAGAGAATTTGCTGGAGATAATAATGTTTTATGTTCATGGGCAAAGTCTGATATAGCTGAAATTGTTATAAATGCTAGATATCAAAAGTGTGATGATGCAGAGATTTTTTGGATTAAGGATTACTTAGATTTACAAAATTACTGTACAAAACTTTTCTCATATGAAAAGGCAATGGGGCTTAAAGCTGCACTTGATGAATTAAAAATTGAAGTTGATAATAGTAAACTTCATGATGCCTTAAATGACTGTGATTATACAGCAGAGGTTTTAAGAAAGTCATATAAAGAAGATTTAATTAAAGATTATATAGTTAATAATGTTTATGAGTTACCTTCAATAAAAATTAAAGATTTAAGAAACTATGACCCAATGGATTATACAATAGAAATGAAATGTCAAAAGTGTGGTGGAGATCTTGATATAACAGAACCACTTACATTACTTGTAACTAAATTTGTTTCACTTGTAAAATGTAAAGATGAAATGTGTAATGGTAGATACCTTCAAGAGGTTATACTTAGAAAAAATATTTCAGGTAAAACTATATTTGATGATGAAATAACAACGCTAGATAACTATGAATATTTCAATTATTCTTATAAGCTTAAGGCAAATAAAAAGAAAAAATAAATTATTTGTTTTATATGATAGTAAGATGAGAAAAGTTAATTGATATGTAATAATTTTTTTAATATCAAGAGAGAAAAATTATGCTAAAATAGAAGTAATGGTAATTTTATGGAATAATATATTATCATTAATTTAAAAAAGTTGAGGGATAGGATTAATTTATGAATATTGCATTTTTTTTAACACCAAAGATAGAAGTAGTTCATGAGAAAGAGAATGCTACAATGCGAAGAGTTCTTGAAAGAATGGAGCATCACAGTTATACAGCTATACCACTTATAAATGAAGCAGGTAAATATGTTGGGACTTTGACTGAAGGAGATCTACTTTGGAAGATTAAGAATACAGAAGGGCTAGATTTTAAAAATACTGATAAAGTAAGAGTGCATGAGATTGATAGAAAGGTGAACCATAAAAGTGTTACAATAAATTCTGATATGGATAGCTTAATATCACTTGCAACATCACAAAACTTTGTTCCTGTTGTTGATGATGATGGGATATTTATTGGGATAATTAAAAGAAGTGACATAATAGAATATTGCTATTCAAAGTTAAATGAACTTAGAAAAGTTAGTTTAGTATAAAGCTATAAAGTGAAAATTTTATATTAGAAAAGCTCCAATCAATGCGATTGGAGCTTTTTATATTTAATTGAAGCAAATGTTAAGAACATCTAAGATCAGCTTTTTGCTCTTAAGTTGTATCTCAGTATTAGAAGGTGCATATATTGCTAGTAACTTTTTATTTTTACTTTCAAAAATTATATTCTGGTTCAGTTTTTTATTGCGAAGTTCAATTTTATAAAAGTCATTAATATAAGTTACGAGTTTTAGGGAGTTACCAAATAGCTCTTTTTTATTAGCAATAATAAATTTTTTAAAATCTGAAATGCTATTCTCTATTATTATGTTCATATTAAGGACATTCCATTCTATATATTTTTTATCCATTGAATTTATTAGAGAGTATGTATTTTCAGAAGTAAATTTTATATTTCTAAATTCTCTTGAAAGTTCTGACCAAAGGTAAGATTTACTACCTTTATCAAAAACTATAAAATAACCATAATCCATTTCTGTTCTTATAAGCCTACCAAAACATTGTTTAAAGTTTGTTACAACTCTTGGTGTATTTATAAAATCAAAACTTTTCCCATTTTTCATAAACTTAGCATAAAGAGGGTCATGTGGATTTATTATTGGAAGTTTATCCATTAAAACTGCACTAAGTGAATCTCCAGGAATATCTATTCCTTCAAAAAATCCTTTTGAACCAAGTAAAACTGAACGTTCATCTGAATTTTGAAGTTTTTCTATATCTCTTTTTCCTTGATATAATTTTATATTTTTAGAGGCTAAAAATAAAGAAATCTTATCTCTAAAAGCTTCAAGTCTTTTTTTACTTGTGAAAAGTATTAAAAGGTTACCAGGAACTTTTTCAAGGATATCAAGAGTTGATTTAACCATATATTTATTAAAATCTTCATCAAAATATCTAGGTGCATCAGAGGGTGAAGCTACCATAGTTCTTTGTGGTAAATCAAAGCTATTATCGATATTTAAAACAGGATTTATATATTTATCAGAAACCTTATCTATTGCAAGTGATTTCATGAATGAATCATAGTTTCCACGACTTTTAAGAGTTGCAGATAAGAATGTACAACTATGCAGTGAGTTTAAAAATTTCTCGAAAAATATAAGAGGTGAATTAAGATGTTTTAAATATGCTTCAAATAGTTTATGGTTTTTAGCACAGTAGAAACCATAACAACTTGTATCCTCATGAGTTGCAGTATAAACTTCTATAAAATCTATACATTCTTTAAGTCTTTCAACTTTTTTCATAAGAACTTCACCTCTATTTTTAATAGCTGAATCCTCAAGGTTATTAGCATCAATAAAGCTTTTAAGGTCTTTGTATATATCAAGTAAATCTTCCTTTAAAACTAAAAGCTCATGCTTTGTATCAACATAGTTAGGGAAGTCAGGGCTAAAAGTAACATCTAAATCATATTCAAGCTGTGTAGATTTTAAGGCAATATATGATATTCTATCAACCGTCTCAAAAGCTACTTTAATTTTATCTCGAAGCTTTTCTCTAAAGTCTGTACTTCTATTTCTAGCATATCTCCAAACATAGTTTATATAACCTTTCTTTTTTTCATAATCAAGGATTTCATACATAAGTCTTTTTAAAGATTTAGAATTTATTCCACTTGCATAGGCATCAAAGATAGATTCACTAAGATTATGAGCCTCATCTATTATAACGTTCTTAATTTCATCATCATAACTCCATCTAAGTAGCAGTGCATGATTTAAAACAATGATTGTACTGTCTTTTAACTTCTCAACAGTATTTTTATAAAAACACTTTTTATGACAGCGATTCACATCACAGCCATCACTATCAGAACTACAAAAATGTAAAAAGTTATCAAGTTTGAAATGATCTCTTATGTAAAAATTAATTTCTTCAATATCACCATATTCACCACTTTTTGAATATCTATCAAGGAAAACTATAGCAAGTTTTTCAATTGTAGATTTATTTTGGTCATATATAGTATCTTTTAAAACATCATCAAGAACATCAGGACAAATATAATTCCCCTTACCTTTAATATTTACAAAATCAACCTTGTTTTCAAGGTCAAAAGATTTAAGTAAAAAAGGAATATCTTTTTGTGTAAGCTGTCTTTGAAGTTCTTTAGTATTAGTTGATATAAAGATTTTTTGTCCTGTTTTATAAGCTTTTACAATAGATGGAAGTAGGTAAGCTACACTTTTACCAGTTCCAGTTGGTGCTTCAATAATAGAGATATTTCCTTGGTCTAGTGAAGTTCTGACATTTTTCATAACATCATATTGTGCCTGCCTAAATCTATAACTAGGATTAATTTCTTTAAAGGCTTTTTCATCTTTTAAAGAGTCTTCACAATTTCTTTTAAGTTTAACTGTTTTAACAGGAGTTATGTTTTGAGGTATAAAAATAATCTCTTCTTTATTTTTCATAAGCTCCTCATCCATATGGAATTTATCAAGGTATGGTGTGAAAGCCCAGTCTTTTATGAGAGAACTATACATAGAAGTAAAATCTCCAATATTGGTTCTTTCTAAAACTTTATTTATTATTTCAATTGTATATGTAACATTTTCAGATGCTCTATTAATAAACTTTTTCATAAGAGTTTTTTCAGTAAAAGATTTAAGGCTAAACTCTGTATGATAAGGCTCAAGAAGCGATATAAGTTCTAAAGAGTCTAAAAATTGATTTTTTATAATCATATTACTTTTAAAAGCAGCAACTTCTAAAAATTCTTTTTTGTACATTGCATTATGACTTATTATTTTTAGGTTACTTGCAAAAATTTTAAAGTCATCTAAAACACTAAAAAGGTCAGGTGATTTAGCAAGGCTAATTGCATCAATGCCAGGTATATCTTTAAAGAGAGTTTTCTTTATAGGGTTTTGATTTTTTATAAGGCTATGAAAAGATGAAGCTTTACCATCTACAAATTTAATAGCAGAAAGTTCTACTATTTCTCCATTTTGTGGACTTTTATTACTTGTTTTTATATCCATATAAAGTATGTTATCAAAATAAGATTTCATTTAGTTACCCTCCTTTTAAAAAAATCGTTAATTAAGATTATACCATTAATAATTAAAAAGTATAGAACGTAAGTTCTTTTAGCTTTATAGATTTTGAAAAATTGAGTAGAATAAATAATAAGAATAAATTTAAAAGAATGGAGAAAAAATTATGCTAATTATAACAACACCTGCAAAGGGTATGGATGAAGAAAAAATAAATTTAGATATAAAATCTACAACACCAAGATTTTTAGAAAAAACAAAAATAGTGATGGATAATTTAAAAAAATTAGAAATACCAGAGATAGCATCACTTATGAAAGTTAATGATAAAATTGCAGAACTTACATTTATGAGAAATCAGGAGTGGAAAGTTTATGATGGAGAAAATATAAAACCAGCAGTTTTAAGTTTTAGTGGAGAAGTATATAGAGGAATAGATGCAATAAACTTTTCAAGTGATGAGCTAGAGTTTTGTAATAGAAAACTTAGAATTTTATCAGGTATGTATGGAAGTCTTAGACCACTTGATGGAATGATGCCTTATAGACTTGAGATGGGAACAAAAATTTCAGTAGATGGTAGTAAGGATTTATATGATTTTTGGAACGAGGAGTTAACAGAAAGTATAATTATAGATGCTTTAAGTAGTGGAGAGGAAGTTATTATAAACCTTGCATCAAATGAGTATGCTAAAGTTTTAAAGTTAAAGAAGAAAATTAATGTTATAAATATAGTTTTTAAAGAACGTAAGGGTATAAAGTATAGAACTGTTGTGGTTCATACAAAAAAAGCTAGAGGGATGATGATTAACTATATAGTTAAAAATAAAATAGAGAACTCAGAAAAATTAAAAAAGTTTGATTATGAGGGTTATGAGTTTAGCAGAGAATTATCAGATGACAATAACTTTGTATTTACAAGAGATCCACAGATTTTAAATTAATAAATTGAAAATTTTATAAAAACTATATATCTAATTATATATAAGTACCTTATCATTGAAGTAATTGTCAGGGTAAGGGGGATTATTAATGGGGATTTTAAAAGATAAAAAGAAAACATTAAAAATAGTGAGGAATATTTCACTAGGAGTTTTAGGAACAATAGCTACTATATATATAGGTACAGTTTGCTATTATAGAGTTTCAATGATTAAGAGTATAGAAGTAAAAGAGGGAGATGTTATATATAAGACTCCATTTACGAGGCGAGAAGAACATGTTCCAAAAGAAGTTGTGATTAATCATAAAAGTGAGATATATGAAATAACTGATATAAAAATGACTCTTGATGGTGAAAAGTTAGAGTTGTCTAATATGTATGAGTTAAATCAAAGATATTATCTTCCGATAGATGAATTTCTTAAAATAATGGGTATAGAGTTTACAGCAAAAGATGATATTTATAAGTTTAAGGATATAACAATAGATTTAAATGATAATAATTTTATTAAAAATGGAATGTTACATTCTTTAAGAGGAGATTCAATAACTGAAAATGGTGTAAGATATATATCATTAAATGACCTTGAAAATATACTTGGAATAGCAGATTTTTGGGATTATGATACAAAAACTATAAACTTATTTAATAAGGAAGAAATATTAGAACCTTTAATCAGTAGAGAAACATTATCAGGAAAAGCAGCAATGATAAGACTTGAGGATGTAAGACCGGGAGATGAGTATGTAACAAATCATGGGATTCAAAGTATGAAAGCAAGTGCTGATTATTTATATGAAAATGGAGCTAAGTTTCATATTGCTTGGATACCAAGATTTAAAGACCCAGAAAAGAAGATAGATAATAATCTTTTAGTTGATAGAAATATGGGGAATACTCAGTTTGTTAATATGCTTGATTATATATTATACAGAGGTGGAGATATAGGACTTCATGGATATACTCATCAAGCTGGAGTTTATAAGAGTGGAATTGGTAGTGATTTAAGTACACAGTTTAATCCATCAGAAGAAGAAACAAGAAAAATTGTAGAATCTTCAATTGAAACAGCTAAAGTTTTAAATATACCATATTCATTCTTTGAGAGTGCACATTACCATGCAACAAAGAAGCAACAAGCCATAATAGAAGAATATGTAGATGCTTGTTTTGAACCATATAAAATATATTGGAATTTCCAACCGGTTGTGAGTAAAAGAAATTCATCAACAATATATGTACCAGCTCCACTTTTATATACAAAGTCAGATGATGGAACAGATATGGCAAAGAAGATAGAAAATAATAAAAATATAGATAATATTCTGACAGCATTTTACCTACATCCTACAAAAGAAATGAAGTATTTTGAATTTAAAGTAGAAGATGGAAAGCTTATTATAAAGCATTTAGATAATTCACCACTACAAAATATAATTAATAGTTTAGATGAAACAGGACATGTAACAATATCAATAAATGATTTGAAATAGAACTATTGAGTTATTAGCAATAGTTATGTAAAATAAAGATATAAAAAGAATATTAATTAATGTATGGTGCAAGGAGATGTAATCTATGAATAACGAAAATATTTCAATGGATGATTTAATGAATGGGTTTGAACTTAAAAAGTTCAGAAGAGGCGAGATTGTTAAAGGGAAGGTAGTTAGTGTTAACAGCAATGAAATAATTGTGAATATAGGTCACTTTGCAGATGGGATAGTTTCAAGAGATGAAATATCAGGAGATATTGATTTTGATATAAATTCAATAAAAGCTGAAGATGACATACATGTTATGATTTTAAATACTGATGATGGAGATGGAAATGTTTCATTATCTAAAAAAAGAGCTGATGCTATAAAAGTATGGGAAGATTTAGCACTAGCTAGTAAAGAAGATAAAGTTATAGAAATTAAAATCAAAGAAGTTGTAAAAGGTGGATTAATTGCTTTTGTAAACGGAGTAAGAGTATTTATGCCAGCTTCTCAATCTAGTGCAAAAAGACTTGAAAACATAGAAGTTTTAGTTGGACAAAATTTAGAAGTTAAAATTATAGAGTTTAATAGAGAAGATAAGAAAGTTGTTGTTTCAAGAAGAAAGATTGAAGAGGCTATAATTAAAAAAGAAGAAGCTATAATATGGAAAACTTTAAATGTTGGAGAAAAGAAAACAGGTAAAGTTACAAAGATACTTAAATTTGGTGCATTTGTTAATATAGATGGAATAGAAGGTTTAATACATGTTAATGAGCTTGCATGGACAAGGGTTAAAAGAGTTGAAGATATTTTAACAGTAGGAGATAAGGTAGAAGTTTATATTAAAGATATAGATATGGATAAAGAAAGATTATCTCTTTCATTAAAAGATTTATGTGAAAACCCATGGATAAAATTATCAAAGAGTAAAAATGTTGGAGATACTGTAAATGCTAAAATAGTAAGATTTATTCAAGTTGGAGCAATTGCAGAAATTGAAGGCGGAGTTGAAGGGCTTGTTCATATATCAGAAGTTTCTGATGAAAACATAAAAGTAGCAAGTGATGTTTTAAAGATAGGTCAAGAAATTAAAGTTAAAATTCTTGTATTAGATAAAGAGCGTGAAAAATTATCATTAAGTATAAAAGATGCTACAGAAGAAGCAACTGAGTATATGAAATATAATGATACTGAAGAAGATTTTGGTGGTCTTGCAGATTTATTTAAGGGACTTAATTTATAATTTTTAGTTGAAGCTAAAAGGCTAGGGTACATACTTTTATGTGTCCTAGTCTTTTGCTATATAAAATGGATTGGTTGAAATAATAAAAATTTGATATAATATAACTAATTAATAAAAATTTTGTAGAAAAATTATATGGATTATAAAGTTTCTACAAAAAAAGATATATTTTAAGGAGTGAAGACAATGAGAGTTTTAGAAAAATTAAACCCATGTGAAGTTTTTAAATATTTTGAGGATATATCACAAATACCAAGAGGTTCAGGAAATGAGCAGGCAATAAGTGATTATCTTGTTAAATTTGCGAAAGAGTTAAATCTTGAAGTAATACAAGATGAAGCTAATAATATAATAATTAGAAAACCAGCTACAAAAGGATATGAAAATGCTAAGGGTGTAATAATGCAAGGGCATATGGATATGGTTTGTGAGAAAAATAAAGGAACAGAGCATGACTTTGAAAAAGACCCTTTAAAGCTTAGAATAGATGGAGATAAAATTTTTGCTACAGGAACAACTCTAGGAGCAGATAATGGAATTGCAGTAGCATATGGAATGGCAGTTCTTGCTGGAAACTATGAGCATCCTGCAATAGAACTTTTAGTTACAACAGATGAAGAAGTTGGAATGAGTGGAGCAATTGCTTTAGATGGAAAAAACATTAAAGGGAAAATACTTTTAAATATTGATTCAGAAGAAGAGGGTGAATTTTTAGTAAGCTGTGCAGGTGGAGCTAGAAATACAATAAATCTTGCTATAAACTGGGAAAAAGCAAGTGAAGAAAAGGTTGCTTATGAGTTAAGTGTTAAAGGCTTAAGAGGTGGACATTCAGGAATGGAAATCAATAAGGCTAGAGGAAACTCAAATAAATTAATGGGAAGAGTTTTAAATGAACTTTCAGGAAAAATTGAATTCCAAATTGGTTTATTAAATGGTGGATCAAAAAATAATGCTATCCCAAGAGAAGCAGATGCTTTAATTGTAATTTCAGAAAAAGATGAAGTTATATTAAAAGAAGTTGTTTTAAAGGTTGAGGGAGAACTTAAAGCAGAGCTTAGAGTTCAAGATGCAAATATAACTTTAGTAGTAGAAAAGCAAGAAGTTATGCCAATAGATGTTTTCACAAAGGAAACAACTAAAAAAGCAATTCAATTACTTCAATTAATACCAAATGGTGTAGAAGTAATGAGTATGGATATGGAAGGTCTTGTTCAAACATCAACAAATCTTGGAGTTGTTACAACAACAGATAAGGTTTTAAGTTTTGATAGTGCAACAAGAAGTTCAGTAAATAGTCAAAAGTGGGCGTTTATTGAAAAAATACAAAATGTGGTTGATGTAATAGGTGCAGAACTTGTAGTTTCATCAAGCTACCCATCATGGGAGTATAGCCCAGAATCAGAAGTTAGAGAAATTGCTAAAAAAGTTTATAAGAATATAACAGGTGAAGAAGCTAAACTTACAGCAATTCATGCTGGAGTAGAGTGTGGACTTTTAAGTGAAAAAGTTGAGGGTGGACTTGATATGATTTCATTTGGACCAAATATGGCAGATGTTCATACACCAGATGAGCATGTTAGCATAAGTTCAACAAAGAATGTTTGGGAATTCTTATTAGAATTATTAAAAGCATTAAAATAATAATTAAATTTAAAAGTATAATATAGCTATATTTAAATAAGTAGCTAAAATATAAAATAGCCCTACTAAAATTAATAAATTAATTTTAGTAGGGCTATTGTTTTTATACGCCTAGAAATAATAAGCTTTACATAATTTTTTTTAGAGTTTTAGGAATAATTAGACCATCTTATAAATATTATGTTTATATAGAATGTTTTAAGGTGGTGGAATATATGAAGTATACAAGATATGATGTAAAGTCTAGAAAGAAGAATGATGATTGGAAAACAACAATGATAATGATAGTTGTTGTAGCTCTGCTTGCTATATCAATTGGTACAGCTGTATTTTTTCAGTTTTTTTATAAAAATAATGATAAAGCTGGAGCAGAAGGGGCAGGTCAGACACAAGATAAAGTTAGTGGAGAAAATAAAGGTGATGGAAATGGTTCAAGTGACCCAGTAGTACCACCACCAGTTGATACTACTGAAAAGGAAAAACCGCCAGTAGAAGAAAAACCAGTAGAGGTAAAGGGTGAACCAACATATACTATGGTTCAAGCAGGTTATTTCTCAACAAAAGAGAGTGCAGATACTTTGAAAAATACAATTGGTGAATCAGCAATGGTACTTACTGAAGATGGAAAGTTTAGAGTAGTTTGTTATATTGGTAATGAGGAAGAAGCCGTTAAAATTTCAGAAGATCTAACAACAAAAAAAATAGATAATACTAAGGCAAGATTTAGTATGCCAGATGAAAGTGCAATAGATAAGTCAATTAAAGAAATGATAAAAGGTGCATTAGAGATAGTTACTAAATCAGAAGTTGAGGGTGTCGCAAGTATAAAAACTATAGATTTTAAAACTTGGACAAATAAAATTAAAGAAGAAACAGAAGATGATAAATTTGCTACATTTAAATTATTAAAAGAAGGTATTAATAATTTACCAGAGGAAATAAAAAAATCAGATAAAACAGTAGTATATCAAATGATATATGATGTTTTGAGAACATATAAATAAAAAAATACAAATTAGTATATTATTGATGGTAATTTGATAAGATTATAATCTTATAAAAACATCAACTTGTAATTGAATTTTAATAAATATTCATGGTATATGAATTATAATTATTTAGAAAAAGAACTCTAAAAGCTTTTTAGGGTTCTTTTTCTTTTGAGTTGCTATCTTTTTAGGTGTTTTTTTAATAAAACTCGTAATTAAAGAAAAGATATTAAAATTTTAACAAAGAACTTTTTATGCTTGTGCATAAAAATAATAAATGTTAAACTATATAAGATGATAAAGAAAATAGGATTTTAGGTTGTTTTTTGTTAAAAAAAGGCGTTATTTGATATCCTAAAAGATAGGAGTGAACGCAAGTATGGCTATAATTTTAGCATCTAAATCACCAAGAAGAAAAGAGCTTCTTGAGAAGATTGTGGAAGGTTTTACAGTTGTAGAATCTGACTTCGATGAAGATAGTATTGAATATGAAGGTGATGTGTCGAAATATGTTACATCACTAGCAGTAGCAAAAGCAAAACAAATATCAACAAAATTAAATAAACCAGCAATTGTGATTGCCGCAGATACTGTTGTAGTATTGGAAGATAAAATTTTAGAAAAGCCTAAAACAAAAAAAGATGCAGAATGTATGTTAAGTGCACTAAGTGGTAATAATCATAAGGTATACACTGGTCTATGTGTTATTGATACAAAAACTAATAATATCGTACAGGAAGTAGCATTTACAAATGTTAAGTTTTCAAAGCTTACTAATAATGAAATTCAAGAGTACATAGAAACAGGAAGTCCAATGGATAAGGCTGGTGCTTATGGAATACAAGATTTCGGTGCAGTTTTTGTAGAGAAAATAGAGGGATGTTATTATAATGTAATGGGATTACCTTTAAATGTATTATATAAGATATTAAAAACAATGGATTTTAAAGGTGTAAATATCTAAAAAAGGAAGTTTTCAATTGAAAGAAAATTTAAAGATATGTGATATGCCATTAGATGAAAGACCAAGAGAAAAGCTATTAAATAATGGGGTTGGAGCTTTGACAGATGCAGAACTTTTAGCATTGCTATTAAGGACTGGAAATAGAGAAGATAGTGCATTAGACCTCTCAAAAAAACTGTTGAACTCTGTAAATGGATTAGAGGGTATTTTCAATGCGTCTATGATATCGCTTATGAATGTAAAAGGTATTAAAGAGGCAAAAGCTTCTCAGATTATTGCAGCATGTGAATTATATAACAGAGTAAAGCAAGCAACTTTAAAGGATTTTAAAATAAAATCTGCTAAAGATGTAGCAAGTCTTTTTGAAGATTCTTTTTTGAAAGATTCACAAGAATGTGTAAGACTTATAAGTCTTAATACAAAGAATAATGTGATATCTACAAAAGAGGTATTCAAAGGAAGTTTAAATTCATCAATAGTTCATCCAAGAGAGATTTTTAAGGAAGCAATAAGCCTTAGTGCTGCTTCAATAATTTTATGTCATAATCATCCATCAGGGGATCCTACACCTAGTATTGAAGATATTAATATAACTAAAAGGATTAAGTCATGTGGAGATATTCTTGGAATAGAGCTACTAGACCATGTTATATTAGGAAGAAAAAAGTTTATAAGTTTAAAAGAAAAAGGAATTATATAGTTGAAAGGGGAATAAACAATGGGTTTATTTGGATTTGGAATGACTAAGGACTTAGGGATTGATTTAGGAACAGCAAACACTTTGATTTTTGCTAAAGGAAAAGGGATAGTATTAAGAGAGCCATCAGTTGTTGCTATTAATACTGTAACAAAAAAAGCATTAGCAGTAGGTGCTGAAGCTAAACAAATGATAGGAAGAACACCAGGGAACATTATCGCAATAAGACCATTAAAAGATGGAGTTATAGCAGATTTTGATGTAACACAAACTTTACTTAAAAGCTTTATAGATAAAGTTACAAGTAAAGGTGCTTTTACAAGCCCTAGAATAATAATATGTTTCCCATCAGGAGTAACTGAAGTTGAGAAGAGAGCTATTGAAGAAGCTACAAAGCAAGCAGGAGCTAGAGATGTTATTCTTATGGAAGAACCTATGGCAGCTGCAATTGGAGCTGGACTTCCAGTTGATGAACCAACAGGAAGCATGATTGTTGATATCGGAGGGGGTACAACAGAGGTAGCAGTAGTTTCACTTGGAGGAATTGTTACTAGTAAGTCTTTAAGAGTTGCTGGAGATGAGTTAGACCAAGCGATAATAAACTATGTTAAAAAAGAGTTCAACTTAATGATTGGTGAGAGAACTTCAGAGCAAGTTAAAATGCAACTTGGTTCAGCTTTCAAAGTAGAAGGTGAAGAAGATGAAGTTATGGAAATAAAAGGAAGAGATTTACTTTCAGGTCTTCCTAAAATAGTTGAAATAAATGAAGGTCAAATTAGAGATGCTTTAAAAGAGCCAGTAGCAGCTATTGTTGAATCAATAAAAACTACTCTTGAAAAAACACCTCCAGAACTTGCAGCAGATATCATGGATAAAGGTATAATGCTTGCTGGTGGTGGTGCTGCTTTAAGAGGACTAGATCTTTTAATAAATCATGAAACTCACATGCCTGTTCACATTGCTGAGTCTCCATTAGATTGTGTAGCTTTAGGTGCTGGAAAAGCATTAGATAAGTTTGATCTAATAGCTAAACAACAAAGAGGCTAATTAATTAGATGAAGTTTTTAAAAAGTAAACTGGCGGTAACTGTTATAGTTCTGTCAGTTACATTTTTAAGTGTAATTATTTACACTGCAAAAACAAATTCAGATTTTATATCAGGAGCTTTAGGTGCAGGATTTAACCCAGTACAGAAAGCGATTTATATGACAGGTGAAAAAATAAAGAGTGGTATAGATTTCTTTGCAAGTTTTTCAGAAGTTAAACAAGAAAATGATCAGTTGAAAACACAGGTCATTGAACTTCAAAACCAATTAGTTGGTTATAATTCTTATAAAACACAAAATGTTCAGTTAAAACAGGAACTTAATTTTAAAACACAACATTCAGAATATAATTATGTTGGTGCAAGTATTATTGGAAAATCAGGTGGAAATTTCTATGAAGGATATGTCATAGATAGAGGAGCTGATTCAGGAATCAAAAAAGATATGATTGTAATAGCAGGAAATGAATTAGTTGGAATTGTTACAGATGTATATAGTAATTGGGCAAAAGTTCAAACTATATCAAGCACAAATACTGCGGTAGCTGCAACAGTTGAACAAACTAATGAAGTTTCAGGTATTGTTAGAGGATATCAAGATATTGGAAGCAGAGAACCTCTTGTAAAAATATATAACTTACCAATGAACTCAACAATTAAAGCAGGAGATACTATCCTAACATCAGGACTTGGTGGGATTTATCCACAAGGAGTAAGAATCGGGTCTGTTACTACTGTTGAGACTGATAATATAAAAGTTTCAAAAAGTGCTATAATTAAGCCTTTTGCTGACTTTAACACATTAACACAAGTAGTTGTAGTAGTTCCAAAAGATGCGTCTAGAGGAGATATAAAATACTAAAAAAGGGGTTATAAGATAATGATAAAAAAAATAATTCTTATCCTTATATGTATACTTCTATTTGTACTAGATAATAGTATCATGCCATTCCTTGGTATAGGTGGTGTATATCCAAGCCTTTTATTTGTTTTTGTTATATTATTTTCAACAATAAATGGTTATTGGGATGCTATTATACTAGGGAGTGTTTCTGGTATACTACAGGATATATATTTCACCCATATATTTGGTGTTAATGCACTCATAAATTTAATTTTATGTTTAATTGCAGCATATATAGGTGATACTATAATTAAGAACAGAATAATAATTCCAGTTGTAACTGTTGCAGGGCTAACAGCAGTTAAATTTATTATTATTTTAATTATAGGAAAATCATTAATGTTAAATGTGCCAATAGAGAACATTTTTATAATGGTAATTTATAATTTTGTTATGGCAATAGTTATGTATAGTTGGGTATCTAGGATATCAGATAGAGATTTAATGAGAAAAAGTTGGAATTTTGGTAAACATAGGTGATTGAATGAAAAGATTTAATAAAAAGAATAAAAAGAAAAAACCTGTAAATAGGTATAAAGTTCTAACTGGAATAGCTCTAATTGTATTTGGAGCTATTTTAGTCCGTTTAATATACTTACAAGTTTTTGACTATGACAATTTAAGAATAAAAGCAGATAATAAGTCTACAAGATTTATGCCAGAACAAGCAAAACGAGGTAAAATTTATAGTGCAGATGGTGATTTGCTTGCAACTAATAAAGAGATGTATATGCTAACATTTACAAAAACAGAAGATGCGATGGATCATTTTTATGATACTGTTAATTCAGTTTTTGCTATATTAAAAAGTAATAATGCATTTGATAAAATTGATGATAATTTTAATCTGAAGTTAGATGCTTCAGGAAAATTATATTTTGATTTTCCTGTTAGTGAAAGTGATACAAAACTTTGGAATGCACAAAAGTTAAGATTTATGTATGATAGAGGACTAGAAAGTCCAATTGAAAATAAATTATTCCCTAAAAATAATGGGAAATTTACAAAAGATCAATTAGCAGATGTTAATAAAATATTACTGTCTTATACACCAGATCAAACGTTTAATATTTTAATTAAACAGTACGGTTTATATAACATGCTTAATATTGGAAAAACATTATCTAAAACTGAGCAAACTACTTTTGATAAAAAATATAAAGCTATGAGTCCTGATGATATCAGGAATGAATTACTGAAGTCATATAGTATATCTGATATAAGAGAATTTATGATTATAAAAGATGATATGAAACTTCAAAGTTATTCAGGGTTTAAACCAATAAGAATAGCTTCTAACATAGGAGAAAAAACAGCTTATATCTTTTATCAAAAAATAAACTCTTTACCGGGAGTTGAGGTAGAGAAAAAACCGGTTAGATATTATCCATATGGTACACTTACTTCTCATGTATTAGGTTATATGGGAGCAATACCAGCAACAGATGCTAATAAGTATGAAGAAAAAGGATATGATGTTTCTTCAGATTTAGTTGGAGTATCTGGTATTGAATCATCATTTGAAAGTGTTTTAAGAGGGCGAACTGGTGGCGATATTGTTAAAGTAAATTCAGGTGGAAAAAAAGTTAGTAGCTTGTATAAGCTAGAGGCTTATCCAGGTGATAATGTTAATTTAACTATAGATGCAAATATCCAGTATGCTGCAACTAAAATGCTACAAACACAGATGGACTACATTCAGAAAAATGAACCATATGGTAAAAATGCTAGGATGGGGGCAGTAGTTGCTGTTGATGTAAATACAGGAGCAATACTTGCTTTAGCAAGTTTACCAAATTATAATCCTAATGATTTTGCTTCGGGAAAGGTTAGTACAGCAATTGTGAAAAAATACTTTAATCCTGATGTAGCGAAAATTGGAGAGGAATTTATAAAGAAGATGGGACTTAAGAAAACTTTAGATGAAATGTTCCCAGAAACTGAAAGTGGAAGCAGACTTGATAAGTATGATGTATTACCAAAACCACTATTTAACTATGCAACTATGGGGCTTGTGCCACCAGGTTCAACATTTAAACCGGTAACGGCTACTGCAGCTTTACAATCAGGTGTGACTAATGCAACTTATACAGTTACAGATTCACCAACTTTATATTATCATGCAGAACCAAATATATTTGGTAATAATCTGCCAAAGGATAATAATGATCATGGTGTTGTTGAAATTGTAAAAGCAATACAAGTGTCATGTAATAACTATTTTTATAATATGGCAGCAAAGCTTTATTATCATTTTGGTAAAACAACAGAGGCTTTAGATTCAATAGGAGAGTATGCAGCCAAATATGGTTTAGGGGTTATGCCAGGTTCTGATCAAAAGAAAAGTACTGGTATAGAAATACCTGAAAACTTTGGAAATGCATATAACTTTGAAGATTTTAAGAGTAGTTCAATATTCTATTCTAAGTGGACTTTAGTTGATTCACTTAAGAGTGGACATTTTGCTGCTGTTAATATAAAATTTGCTCCGATTGATATTGGTGCAGAATCAGGTGATTCTACAGAAGTATCAAGTTCTAAAGCAGCATTTAAAAAAGTTATAACAGATCAGTTAGATAAAATAGGTAAAACAGATATCAGAACAAGTAAAGAGCAAAATGCATTTGAAGTAAATTTAGAAACTGCATTAAAGAACTTATATAATGTATCTCCACAAACAAAATCAGAGATAGATACATGGGTTGCTAAAAATTCAGGATATGATGTAGATAAAAACATCCAAGATACAGCAAGAGCTATAGATGCTTGGGTTACTTATACAATGTATACTACAATAACTACTCCAGCTCAGCTAGGATATGCAGCTATTGGACAGGGTACAAGTGAATTTACACCACTTCAAATTGCAGGATATGTATCAACACTTGCAAATGGTGGAACAAGATATAAATTACATTTAATTAAAGATATAACAACACCAACAGGAAAACTTGTGGAAAAAACAAAACCTGAGGTGATTGATAAAGTTGGTATAACACCAGCAAATCTTAATCTAATAAAACAAGGTATGTTTAATGTTAATAATAATCAGCATGGTACAGGATATTATGTCTTTGGAGAGCAAGGATTCCCTATACCAACAGCTGGTAAAACAGGAACAGCTTCATTAACTTCAGGAGAGCATAATATAGGTAGATCAGCTTGGGGAGTATATATATCATTTGCTCCAGTGGAACATCCACAAATAGCAGTTGCTGTTGTAATTTACAATGGTATACATGGTTATTTAGGAGCTCCAGTTGCAAGAGCTATTTATGAAACTTATTTTAGAAATGAAATAAAATCAAAATATCCTAATTATCATCCGAAAACAATGGCAGGAGTTCCATATGATTACACATTAAATCCACCACTGCCTAAAATAACTGGAGAATCTCCAGATACAGGTAAATAAGTTTTAGGGAATTTAGATAATAAAAAAACAGTTATAAGTAGTGAGGATGCCATTTTGATGGCATCCTCACTATTTTTAAGAATTTAAGTAAGCATTATGTCATAACATTGTTTTAAAATTTTAAACAATTAACTATAGGTAAATTGATAAAATCAACTAGATAGTCTTATAAAATTAAAATAGAAAGTTAGTATAGATTAGTTATTGGTGAGTAATTAATCAATTTAAAAATTCGATTTGGGGAAATTGAAAAAGTGATTTAAGTTAGTTAGAATTTAAGAAAATAGGTGGTTAAATTATGAGATTCAATCGAAATAAAAATCCGATAGATAGATATAGCGTAATAATTGCTATGGCAGTTATTGTTTTTACACTTATAATATGTAGACTTATCTATTTACAGGTTTTTGAACATCAAAGTTTTGAATCTAGAGCGGATATGAGATCAACTAGATTTATGGCAGAACCAGCTCCAAGAGGAAAAATATATAGTTCAAATGGAAATTTATTAGCTACAAATAAAGAAGAATATACACTTGAGTTTACTGAAACACAAGCAGGTATGAGCAATTTTTATGATACAATAAATTCTGTTTTTAATATTTTAAATCAAAATAAAGAGTTTTCAAAACTTGTTGATAAGTTTCCTTTAGTGGTAAATGCAAAAACAGGTGATACAACATTTAATTTCCCAGTTAAAGAAAGTACAAATCCAAAAGAATGGGAATCGTTAAAAATAAGATTTATGTATAATAGAGGAATAGAAGCTCCAATAGAGAATAAGCTATTCCCAAAAAATAATGGTAAATTTACACCAGCTCAAACAGTACAAGTAAATAAAGTACTAGCAACATACACAGCAAAAGAAGCATTTGATGATTTAGTTAAGCAATATAAATTATATAATATGCTTAACATTGGAAAGACACTTACAAGTAAAGAGCAACAGGCTTTTGATAGTAAGTATCAAAAAATCCCAGCTAGTGAAATAACAAGTGAGTTATTACAAAAATACTCATTAACGGAAATAAGAAACTTTATGGTTATAAAAGATGCTATGAAGCTTCAAAGTTATTCTGGTTTTAAACCAGTTATTTTAGCTAATAATATTGGTAAAACTTTAGCGTTTGTATTTGATCAGGAACAAGGTGCACTGCCAGGGGTTAGTGTAGTTGAAATTCCAATTAGATATTACCCATATGGAACACTTGCATCTCATGTTATAGGATATCTTGGAGCTATACCTTCAAGTGAAGCTAAGAAATATGAAGCACAAGGATATAACCTTTCAGATAACCTTATAGGAGTATCAGGTCTTGAATCAGCTTATCAAAGTGTTTTAAGAGGTACAACTGGTGGAACTATGGTTAAGGTTAATGCTCAAGGGCAAAAAATTGGTTCATTATATACAGAACAACCAAGCCCAGGGGATAATGTTTACACTACAATTAATACAAACTTAGAATATTCTGCAACTAAAGCCTTAGAAACACAGATGAAATATATACAAGAACATGTACCATATGGAGCTGATGCTCAAATGGGAGCAGTAGTAGCTGTTGACCCTAATAATGGTAATATTCTTGCTATGGCAAGTTTACCAGGATATAATCCTAATGATTTTGCTAGTGGTAAAATCAGTGAAAAGGTATTTAATGAATACTTTAATCCTGATATAGCAAAACTTGGACAAGAGTTTATTGATGAATCTGGAATTCATAAGACTTTAAATCAAATGTTCCCAATACAACCTAATGGAACAAGAAATGATGCATATAGTGTAATTCCAAAACCACTATTTAACTATGCAACTATGGGACTTATACCACCAGGGTCAACATTTAAACTTGCAACAGCAACAGCAGCTCTTATGACAGGAGCTACAAATGCGACTTATACTATAGAAGATACCGGTGGAGATAATTCAGCATTTTATGATGCTAAGCCAAATATATTTGGAGCAGACCTTCCAAAAGACTGGAAGAATAATGGTGTAGATAATATGTGGAAGTCAATAGAAGTTTCAAGTGATACTTACTTCTTTAATATGGCTGCAAAAATGTATTATAAATATAATCAATCTGTTTCAGGATTAAATATATTAGCAGAATATGCTGCTAAATATGGTTTAGGAACAATGCCTGGAAGTACTCAAACAGCAAGCACAGGAATTCCACTACCAGAAAACTTTGGTAACACATATAACTTTAATGATTTTAAAAAGAATTCAATATTCTATTCAAGATGGACACTTGTATCAGATTTACAAGCAGGTAGATTCCCAGCAGTAAACTTAGGATTCGCACCACTTAATCTTGCGGATAGTTCTAGTGATTCAAAAGAACTAGCAACAGCTAAGGCTAATGCAATGGATACAGTAACTAACCAATTGAATGAAATTGGATTTAAAAATATCAGAAGTAATGATGCACAAGGTGCATTTATTAAAAACTTAACAAGTAAATTAGAAGCGTTTTATAAAGTTTCACCAGAAGCTCAAAAGTCAGTAGCAAATGCTATTGCACATAATCCAAAGCTTACTGTTGAAAAAGACCTTAATGCAACTGCACTAGCGGTTAATGATTGGATTGTATATACTATGTATACTACATTAACAACACCAGCACAGCTAGGATATGCTGCTATTGGACAAGGTCTGAGTGAATTTACACCAGCACAAATAGCAGATTATGCTGCTACAATTGCAAATGGTGGTACAAGATATAAATTAAACTTAGTAAGTAAAATTACATCATCTACAGGTCAGATAATTGAACAGACAAAACCACAAGTGTTAGACAAGGTTAATTTACCAGCATCAGATGTAGATCTTCTTAAAAGAGGAATGTGGGCTGTTAATAGTCAGGTTAAAGGTACGGGAGATGTTGATTTTGGAACTGATTTTAGAGACTTCCCAATACCAACAGCAGGTAAAACAGGTACTGCTTCACTAGTGAAGAATGAGCATACGGTAGGAAGAGCTGCTTGGGGAATATATATTTCATATGCACCAGTTAAAAATCCACAAATAGCAGTAGCTGTTATAATATATAATGGTATACATGGAGATATTGGAGCACCAGTAGCAAGAGCTATATATGAGACTTACTTTAGAAATCAAATTAAAAAAGAAGATCCAAAGTATCAGCCAAGTGGACCAGGTCCAGGAAACTTCTGGAATAAAGGAACACCTTATAACTATACTTTAAATCCACCTTTACCTAATATTACTGATAATACTGAAGTTAATAAAATTAGCAGTAGTGAAAATAGTGCAACTGCAACAAGTGTTCAGGGAGCAACTAAAGGAACTATAGCTAGTAATACAGCGGTGAAAAGTGGAAATGATTAAAATTATATAATTACTTTTAAAAGATGATTTCGATTAGTTTCGAAATCATCTTTTTTTTATTTGAATTAGTATTCATATCGAAATTGTCAATAGAAGTAATAATAGATTATTATTAATAATTCTCTAGTCTTTTAAATTTTTGTGTCTTTTTTAAAACAAAAGGAAAACTTAGGGAGTTTACATATATACTATAGGTAGAGTAAAAGAAGATAGGGATTTAAAGATAGGGGGATAAAGTATTGGCAATCAATAAGAAGAAAAGTTTAACAAGATTTTCGATATTAAAGGGAATTGTAGCAGGATTATTTACAGTTATAATTTTAAGAGTTACATATTTACAAGTTTTTAGATACGAAGATTTTAAAGAAAAGGCAGATACTAGGTCTATGAGGTTCATGGCTGAAAAGGCACCTAGAGGAAAGATATATGATGCAAACGGAAATGTTTTAGCAACAAATAAACAGACTTATATAGCTACTTTTACAGAAACAGATGATTCAAAAGAAGCTTTTTATAGAACAATGGAAACATTTTTTGATTTAATGGATGAGTCAGAGCAAGAGATAACTGATAAGTTAGATATTATGGTTAATGAAAAAAATGAGGTCTATTTTGATTTTGGATTTGAAACTGAAAGTAATAATAAAGCAGCGGAACTAAGATTTAAAAGAGATAAGGGGATACTTGATGAAATACAAAAGGTGGAGTTTCCAAAAGTAAATACTGATTTAACAGATGAACAAATAGAAATTATAGAAGCGAAAGCTTTAGAAGTTAGGGTAAAAGATGTATTTAGTTACCTAGTTTATAAATATGAAATGGTAGAGTTGTTATCAGAGTATAAAGACAGAGATACACATTTAGATGAAGATGCAGATTATGCTCTAAGAAAATCTGTTAAAGATAGATACAAAGCTAGTAAAGAAACTTTTTCAGAAAAGATTATTCAAGGAGAAAAGGTATTAGAAGCTTTATTAAAAGAGAATAGCTTAAATGATATTAGAAGATTTATGGCAATAAAAGATGCTATGAAAATGCAAAGTTTCTCAGGATTTAAACCTGTAACTATAGCACCAACATTAACACAAGATGCAGCTTTTGTAGTATATCAAAAGCTTAATAGTTTAATTGGTATAGATATATCACTAGAACCAGTTAGATATTATCCATATGGAGAAATGGGAGCTAGTTTCCTTGGATATATGGGAGCAATACCTGGTGCAAGTAAAGATAAATATGAGTCAAGAGGATATGACTTGTCTACAGATCTTATGGGAGTAGCAGGGGTAGAGTCAGCATATGAGAATGTATTAAAAGGAACTAAAGGTGGAGATATGGTTAAGGTTAATGCAGCAGGAAGACGTAGAGAAAGTCTTTATAGCATGCAAACAACACCAGGGAATAATGTACACCTAACTATTGATAAGGATATACAATATTCAGCTGAAACTATGATGAAAGATCAGTTAGAGCATTTACGAACAAAAGAAAATTTAGTTGGAGCTACAAGAGGAGCGGCAGTTGCAATGGATATTAAAACAGGAGATATACTAGCAATGGCTAGTTATCCGGGATTTGATCCTAATATATTTGCTTCAGGAAAAGTAGAGGGAGATGTTGCAGAAAAATTATTAGCACCTGATTTAGAAGCATTTGGTAATGAATATGTGAGAAAAACAGGAATTGCCAAGAGTGTTGATGAATTATTCCCAAAAGATGAGAATGGTTTAAGACAAGACCCTAATGATATATATCCAAAGCCAATGTATAATTACGCAACTATAGGATTAATTCCTCCAGGTTCAACATTTAAACCAATAACAGCATTAGTTGCATTAGAAGAAGGTGTTATGAATGCATCATCAACTGTTAGTGATGGTGCAGTTCTTTCAGGTCTTAGATTTGTTAAATATGCAGATTTAATTGGAACACCACTAGATAATAATCATCATGGAACTGTAACTGTTAAAGAAGCTATACAAAAGTCTTGTAACTCATATTTTTATGAAACAGCAGTTAGACTTTATAGAAAATATAATAGTAGTGTTGAAGGACTTGATAGTATAGCTAAATATTCATCAGAGCTTGGGCTTGCTCCAAACTCTTTGGATAAAGATGTGAAAAAAGGGACAGGAATTGAGATTGCTGAAAGAATAGGTAGTGTTTATAATTTTGATGGATCTAAAGAGAAATTTAAAACTTTTTCAATGTGGGATTTAGTTGGAGGTCTTGAAAAAGGAAGGCTTAATGGAAATGGACAAACATTCAGACCAGTAGATATAGAAAGAAATGAAGAAGATTCAAAAGCTTTGAAAGAAGCAAAAGATAGCTTAAAAGAAATAGTTAAAACTGAAATTGATAATATAGATTCTCTTTCTTACAAAGGAAATGAAAAAGAGTTTAGAAAAATTGTAGAGAATGCTTTACAAGTAATATATGATAATTCAGAAAAATATCAAAGTGCTATTAAAAAGAATAATTCAAATTTAAAAATACAATTTGAAATAATTTCAACAGAAATTTGGAATTGGATACAGTTTAATGTAAAACATCAGATTGTTAATCCAGGAAATTTAGCAAGTGCATCAATAGGACAGGGAGAAACAAATGTAACACCACTTCAGATGGTTAGTGCAATTGGTACACTTGTTAATGGTGGTACAAGATATAAAGTAAATCTTGTTGATAAAATAACAAGTAATACAGGGGATGTTGTGAAAGATTTTGAGCCTGAAATTTTAAATAAGATGGATATTAGTAAAAATAATGTTGATGTTATTAAAGATGGTATGCATATGACAAATCATAAATTAGGCGGTACTGCATATCCAGTATTTGGAGCTCAGAACTTCCCAATACCAAGTGGTGGTAAAACTGGTACAGCAACATTTAAAGAAGATCAAGAAGATTATGGTAGACAACCATATGGAGTATATGCTTCATTTGCACCAATTGATGATCCAGAAATAGCCGTATTTGTTATAGGATATGATGCTAAAAGTGGTGGAAGGATGGCAATAGTAGCAAGAGCTATTTATGAAACTTATTTTAGAGATGAGATAAAAGAAATTGCACCAAGTTATAAACCAAGAAATTCAGTAGGAGATGAGTATACTTATACATTAAATCCAGAGAGTATGGATTTTAAGGATGAAGGGATATTTTATAAGGAACTGCCAAAAACTGAAGAAGAAATAGAATTTGAAAAAAAAGAAGAGGCAAAAGTAGAGTTAGATACAGAAATTCTAACAGGTGGAGAAAATATTGAAGTTCAAGAAAATACAGAAATAGGTTTAGAAGAACAGTTAAATAATGAAACTTTAGAACCTTAAATAAAAGATAAAATGATAACTTAGTTTTTAATAAAGAAGATACCATTTAATAAAATCTTATTTAATAAGATAAATTGGATGGTATTTTTTTACTTTATATTAAAATGAAGATAAATTTTAATAAGATATTTATTTTAATATATAAAAAATGAAGATAAAATATAAAAAAAAAGGGGTAATTAAATAATAAATGTAAAAAATAAGTCAAAATAGGAGAAAATGTATTAAATATTTTAAATATGTTAAAATAAATGCTTTAATAAGTCGATAATACCTTATATAATGGATATATGTGTTGAAATACAAATAAAAGTTAAGAAATTTGTATGCTAATTGGAGGGTGTAGTTATTATGCAAAAAGCAATAATGATAAAAGGGAATAAAGATGGTATAAATGCTATTATAAATATGGATAAATTTGCTGACTTTGAAGAGATGTTAGATGCACTTATTGAGAAGCTAGGTGCAGGGAAACGCTTTTATAAAGGAGCTACTTTAACTATCACAACTGATTTAGAGCATATAAATGAAAGACAAATGTCAAAGCTTAAAGATTCTTTATTTGATGAAATAATGATACAGGAATGTATATTTGCAGATAAAGAGGAAAAAGAGAGTTCATATTTTCAAGGTGTTTATGAAGGTAGAACTAAGTTTTTGAGAAAATCAGTTCGAAGTGGACAAAGTGTCAGTTATTCAGGCAATATAATAATTATTGGTGATGTAAATCATGGTGCAGAGGTAACTGCTAATGGAAATATAGTTGTATTTGGAAGTATAAAGGGAAGAGTTTTTGCAGGGAATAATGGGAATGATAAATCTATAATAGCTGCATTTTCACTTGAACCAGAAGTATTATCAATTTCAGGGGTTATGACTATATCACCAGATGATTTTGAAACACCTAGCTATCCAGAGGTTGCAAAACTGAAAGATGGTTGCATGATTGTTGAGCCATATCTTCTTAATAAATATACATACAAAAAATAGTGGAGGTAATTTTAATATGGGAGAATCGATTGTAATAACATCTGGAAAAGGTGGAGTTGGAAAAACAACAACAACAGCTAATATAGGTACTGCACTTGCAGCACTTGGGAAAAAGGTAGTTGTGATTGATGGGGACACTGGTCTTAGAAATTTAGATGTATTAATGGGACTAGAGAATAGAATAGTTTATACTATTGTGGATATTTTAGATGGTAGATGTAGAACAAAGCAGGCTTTAATTAAAGATAAAAGATTTCCTAATTTATGCTTATTACCAACAGCTCAAACAAAGGATAAAGATGATATAAGTGGAGAACAAATGTTAAAACTTATAACAGAACTTAAAATAGATTTTGATTATATTTTAATAGATTGTCCAGCTGGAATAGAGCAAGGGTTTGAAAATGCTGTTATTGGAGCTGATAGAGCAATAGTGGTAGTAAATCCAGAAATCACTTCTGTAAGAGATGCAGATAGAGTTATTGGTAAGTTAGATGCAAGGGGTCTTGAAGATCATAAAGTAGTAATCAATAGACTTAATCCAGAAATGACTAGAAAAGGGGATATGCTTGATATTCCAGATATATTAGAAGTTTTATCAGTAGAGCTTCAAGGTGTTGTTCCGGATGATAAGGGAGTAACAGTTTCTACAAATAGAGGAGAGCCTATCGTTTTAAATAAAGACTCACTTGCAGGGAAAGCATTTACAAATATAGCTAAAAGAATAATAGGAGAACAAGTACCATTTTTAGAGTTGACAGTTGAGCCTACTGGTTTCTTTAGTTCTATAATGAAATTATTTAAAAAAAATTAAGGGGGATTGAGAAATAGTGTTTAATTTTTTTTCTAGCAAACCTTCTCCAAAGCAAGTGGCTAAGGATAGGTTGAAACTTATATTAATACATGATAGAGGTGAACTTTCACCACAAATATTAGAAAAAATAAAACATGAAATTTTTGAAGTGTTAGCAAAATATATTGATATAGATGATAGAGATATTGATATAGCAGTAACTAACTCTCAAAAATTAGAAGGGACAGCACAGTCTCTTATAGCTAATATACCGATAAAAAACTTAAGAGGAAGATAGACCTGTATTTGTAATAAATAAAGCTTGTAAAAATATAAGAATCAATGTATATTATCAGTTAGGATTCTTTAAGAGCGCAAAGACAGGTTTGGAGGGTTATCTATGTTCAGAAATTTAAAACTAGATATAAGACTTTGGAGAGAGATGAACAAATCAGTTCTTTTCACAACTATATTAATAACTTGCTTTGGAATTTTCAATATTTATCTTGCTACATATAATGAATGGGGATTTGAATATGCAATGAAACAAACGATATTTTTTGGAATATCACTTGTAGTTATGTATATTATGCTTGTTTGGGATTATACGATAATATATGATTATGTTGAAATATTCTATTGGTTTTCAATATTCTTGTTATTCATAACAAGATTTATAGGAGAAACAGTTAATGGAGCCAAAGGTTGGATAGCACTTGGTGGTGGAATTAGTATTCAGCCATCTGAAATTGCCAAAATTGCTATGATTATGATGATTGGTAAGCAACTTCAAAAAACAGACGGAAATATAAATGGACTTAAAAACTTTATTGTATGTACAATATATGCTGGAATACCAATGGCACTTATTGTAGTTCAGCCAGATATGGGAATGACACTTGTTTGTTTCTTTATGGTTCTTGGGATTTACTATTGTATGGGTCTTAATATGAAGATTATACTTGGTGGGTTCATAGCTATGGCAATAACCGTAGCGCTTATTTGGAACTCAGGGTTTATACAAGATTATCAAAAAGCTAGACTTGTTGGATTCTTAAACCCCAATCAGGATGAACTTGGTATTAACCTTCAACTTAACCAATCCATGATTGGTATCGGATCGGGGGGATTCTTTGGAATTGGACCTGAGATGAATGTTAAAGGTGGAGGATATGCTGCAGAGTTCGTTCCAGAAAGACAGACAGACTTTATATTTACAGTAATAGGAGAACACTGGGGAACACTTGGAGCAATAGTATTACTTGTATTATACTTCATTTTAATTTCCGGAATTATTGATACTGCAAGAAAGTCTAAAGATGTATTTGGACGGGTAATTTGTGTTGGGATATCATCCTATTTCATATTTGCTATATTACAAAATATAGGAATGACAATAGGGCTTATGCCTATAACAGGAATAACCCTCCCAATGGTAAGTTATGGAGGAAGTTCGCTTCTGACTACACTTATGACACTTGGGCTTGTACTTAACATAAGTATGAGAAAGAAAAGATTAAAGTTTTAATTAATGGGAATGTCAGAAATGACATTCTTTTTTTTATGTAAAATTATTTGTTCTATTAATTATATATTTTTAATATATATAGTTTAAGGAAAAGCTTAATTAAAAATATAATTTTGAGCAGGTGATAGTAAATGGGGAAGTATAATAAAGAGTATTCTGATTATTATAAAAAGATAAATTTAAATGAGAAAAATGAAGATAATGAGAGAGATAGAGATGAAAGACGATATAATATAGATGATGAATATGGATTAAGACATATGAAAAAAACTAGCAATAAAAGAATAAATCACTTAGAAGATACTATAAAAATGATAGGAGTAACAACTATTATTCCAACAATTTTATTTTCAGGAATATTCTTAAGTAAAGGGAATTTTGGAGAGCAGGGAAATAAAGTGTATAAACATATAAAAGAGGCTATTTCAACAAGTGGTTACTATGAAGAAAAAATAGAACTTGCCTTAGCAGAGAATTTTAATATAGCAGCAAGTGGTGAATCAAGTTTAAGCTTAGATGCTGATATTGATAAAAATATTGCGACAGAAAAAGAGTTAGATAAAATAAATGTTGATAAAGAAGCAAAAGAAAATGAGAGTGTTACAGATGTTAGAACTTCTAAAAAAGAAGATGTGAAAATACTTTCAGATAAAACATATATCGAGTTCTTAGAGAATTTAAAAGGTGTGGAGATAAAAGCTAAAAGTGAAACTGGTCTTGTTTTAAAATGTAGATATAAGATAGTTGCTAATGGTGTTGCAGGAATTGTAAAAACTACTGGTGAAAATGCAGAGGGGCATTTTATTCTTATAGAGCATGCTGATGGGATAGAGACAGCTTATTACAATTTACCAAGTGTTGATTTTGAAGAAGGTGAAGCTATAAAGAAAGGTGATAAAATTACAGAGATAAAAGAGGAAAGTGAGATAGTTTTTAAAATAAGTAAAGATGAAGAGTATGTTAGTCCTATGAAATACTTTGATTTTATTTCATAGGGATGTGATTTTATAAAAATAAGTAAGTGGATAATTCCACAGTTTTTAATATTTTTCCTTTTAGATTTAGAAGGAAAGCTTATTTTAACGTTTTTATTTATAGTCTTACATGAATTATCACACTATGTAGTAGCTAAAAAACTTGGAAGTAATATTGTAGATTTTAAAGTACATCCTCTTGGTGCAACACTTGAGATTGAAGATTATGAAGGTCTTGAAATTAATGATGAGATTTTAATTTGTTTAGCTGGACCTATTTTTAATTTGGTTACTGCTATAGTATCAATATTTCTATTTTATCAGTATGATAAAGAAATTTTTATGAAGATTTTTGAGATTAATATTGTTTTAGGTGTTTTTAATCTTATCCCAGCACATCCGCTTGATGGTGCAAAAATTTGGAGAGCTATTTTAAGTAAATTTTTTATTTATAAAAAAGCTCATAAAATAATTATGATGACAAGTTTTTGTATGTCAGTTTTTATAATTATTATTGGAAGTCTTTTAATGTTTGAGAATATAACTAGCATTAATTTAGTTTTCATAGGTATTTTAATGATATTTACAAGTTACTCAATAAAGGAGCGAACTATGTATATTGTTTTAGACCAAATAATTAGTAAAAATAAAAGGTTTAAAGAAATACGATATATTGAAAATAAAGATATATCAGTATATTGGAAAGAGGATTTTATAAAGCTTCTAAGTATGATTGAGAGAAATAAGTTTAATACATTTTATATTCTTAATGATAAGATGGAGTATTTATATGATTTAAGAGAAGATGAGGTTGTTGAAATTCTGAAAACTAATGGAAATATGAGCTTAGAAGATTACTATAATAATGTTTTAAAGTAAGTTTTTAAGTTGGTTAAAATAATTTTTTGTGATAAAATTAAATGAATTATTAAAGAAGTGTATTATATATGCTTCTTTTTTGTGTTTAAAGATTATATTTTGCAGGAGGACATAAATGGTTAGAATAACAGATGATATTTTATGTAGAGTAGAGAAACCATCAAGATACATAGGTGGAGAGTTAAATGAAGTTATAAAAAATCCAGAGGAAGTTGATATTCGTTTTGGATTCTGTTTCCCAGATGTATATGAAGTTGGTATGTCACACCTTGGTTCAAGGATTTTATACCATACTTTAAATGAGAGAGCAGATACTTATTGCGAGAGAGTTTATTCACCTTGGCCAGATATGGAACTTGAGATGAGATTTAATAAGATACCTCTTTATGCCATTGAGTCAAAAGATCCAATAAGTGAGTTTAATTTTTTAGGTTTCACTCTTCAATATGAGATGAGTTATACTAATATTCTTCATATGCTTAATATGGGGGGAGTTCCTATAAGAGCTTCACAGAGAAAAAATGATGATGCAATAATTATAGGTGGTGGGCCTTGTGCATACAATCCAGAACCTATTTATGATATATTTGACATAATACAATTTGGTGAAGGTGAAGAAGCTATAAATGATATGCTTGATTTATATATGTCTATGAAAGATAACTTTAATAGAGTAGATTATCTTCGTGCAGCTTCAAAAATTCAGGGTATTTATGTACCTTCATTATATGAGGTTTCTTATAATGAAGATGGAACTATTAAAGAATTTAAACCAAAGTTTGAGGATGTTCCAGCTAGGATTAAGAAAAGAATTGTTACTGATTTAGATAAAGTACCATTCCCAACAGACTTAGTTGTTCCTTATAGTGAGATTGTACATGATAGAGTAGTTTTAGAACTATTTAGAGGGTGTACTAATGGATGTAGATTCTGTCAGGCTGGCATGATTTACAGACCAGTTAGAGAAAAAAGTAGAGAAACTTTATTAAAACAAGCTAGAACTATGCTTAAGTCAACAGGTTATAGTGATATTTCACTTGTTTCTTTAAGTACTTGTGATTACTCTGATATTCATGCACTTGTTGCAGATTTAATTGCAGAACATGGAGAAAGAAAAACAAGTGTTTCACTTCCATCTATAAGGGTTGATGCATTTTCAGTTGATTTATTAAAAGAAATTCAAAAAGTTAAAAGAACAGGATTAACTTTTGCACCAGAAGCAGGTTCGCAAAGGATGAGAGATGTTATAAATAAAGGGCTTACAGAAGAAAAGATACTTGAAGCTTCGTATAATGCCTTTGAAGCAGGATGGAGCACAATTAAGCTATACTTCATACTTGGAGTTCCTTATGAGAATGTAGAGGATGCTACTGCTATAGGAGAACTTTCAGAGAAGATAGCAGCGCAGTATTATTCAGTGGATAAAGCTAAAAGACACAAAGGACTAAAAATAAATGTTAGTACATCTATTCTTGTACCAAAACCATTTACACCATTCCAATGGTCACCAATGGAAAGAGCAGATGTCATTAAAGAAAAAATTAGTGCTGTTAGAGATTCTATAAAAACTAGAGCAATAAATTACAGTTACCATGAGCAAGAAACTGCCTTAATGGAAGCACTTTTTGCTAGAGGTGATAGAAGAATGTGTGATGTTTTAATTAAAGCTTATGAAAAAGGTGCAAAGTTTGATGGTTGGAGCCAATTCTTTAAATATGACCTTTGGATGGAAGCTATAGAAGAGTGTGGAATAGACATAGATTTCTTTGTATTTAGAGAAAGAAGTTATGATGAAATTTTACCATGGGACTTTATTGATATTGGAGTTAATAGAAGTTATATAGAAGAAGAAAATGAAAAAGCTAAAACTGCTAGTCTTACAAGAAACTGTAGAGAGGGCTGTACTGGCTGTGGGATAAATGTAAACTTTAAAGAAGGGAAGTGTTTTGAAGGTGCGATACTTAATTAAATTTACAAAAGGTGAGAGTTTAAAATTCATCTCACATCTTGATTTACTTAGAACTGTTCAAAAAGTAGGTAAGAGATCAGATTTACCTGTTGAATATACTAAAGGTTATAACCCACATATGATGTTTGTTATAGCACTACCTTTATCTGTTGGAGTCTATTCAGATGGAGATTATGCAGATTTATATTTAACAGAAGATGTTGATTGTGATGAAGTATTAGAGAAACTTAATGCTAATTCAGCTAGAGGGATTACATTTTTAAAGGCTTCAAAAACTCCTATAATTATGGATGTTAGAAGAGTGCCACAAGCTATGGCACTTTTAGATATGGCAACTTATATTATTAAAATAAGATATAATGATGTTTCAAATTTAGATGAAGATATGAAGAATTTTATAGAAATGCCAGAGTACAATACTATGAAGAAAACTAAGAAAAGTGAGAAAATGACTGATATAAAACCTTTTATAAAAGAATTTTCTTATAAAATAGAAGATAATATTTTAGTGATTGATACTATGATTTGCTGTGGTAGTAGGGAAACTTTATCACCATCACTACTTGCTAGATTTATTAGATTAAATACTAGTAATACAACAGTTGGAGCATTTATAGATATAAAAAGAATTGAAATGTTTGGATATAAAGAAGAGGTTTTAGTACCTTTATATAAATATATAGATTAAGAAGGGATGTATATGAGAGAAATATTTATTGAGAGAAGAGAAAGTCTACTTAGAGTAGCAATAAAAGATAATAATGAATTAGTAGAGTGTCATATAGAAGAAGATAATAAAGAATCTGTTGCAGGAGAACTTTATAAAGGAATAGTTAAAAGAATTGTACCGAGTATAAAAGGTGTGTTTATAGATATTGGCTATGATAAAGATGCATATATGCCACTTGATGACAAAGTGAAATTAAAAGTTGGTTTTGAATTAATTGTTGAAGTTATGAAAGAGGAAATTGCAAATAAAGCAGCAAAGGTTTCAAGTGTTTATTCTTTAGCCGGTAAGTATCTAGTTATAGAAACAAAGCATAAGGAATTTATGGTTTCGAGAAAAATAAAAAATAGAGAGTTTGAAAAAGAAATAAAAACTCTTATTGAGAAGCCAGATGATATTGGTATAACTATTAGAACTAAGGCAGAAGATGCAAGCATAGAAGAAATTCAGAAAGAATTTAATGAATTATATGAAGCTTATAAAAAAGTTGTTCAAAAATGCAAGTATGAATTAAAGCCTGGAAAAGTATATGATAACAATAGTCTTATCAATAGAATAGGAAAAGATTTTATTGATGATAAGACAAAAAGCATTACTGTAGATTGCAAGAAAGACTTTGAGTTTTTAAGTGATGATTTAAACAAAGGCGAAGTTGAGTTAAAGCTACATACAGAGAAGCAGACTTTATTTGCTTATTATGGAATAGAAAAATCTATATTAAGTCTTAGAAATAATAAAGTCAATTTAACTTGTGGTGGAAATATAGTTATAGAAAAAACAGAAGCAATGTATACAGTAGATGTTAATACAGCTAAAAATAATATAAGCTCAAAAGATAGAACTACAGCAGATATTACAAATATTGAAGCAGCTAAAGAAGTTGCAAAGCAAATAAAGCTTAGAAATATAAGTGGTATTATAATTATAGATTTTATTGAGAGTTTTAATAAGCTTGCAAAGGAAAAAGTAATTAATGTTTTAACACAGAAACTATATAAAGATAAGCAGATGTGTAAAGTATTTGATTTCACAGAACTTGGTCTTGTTCAAATTGCCAGAGCAAGGCGTGGTAAAAGTATTTATGAATTTATAGAAGAAAATTGTGATAGATGTAGTGGGAATGGGAAAATTCTTAAACTTTCTTATATAAATTTACTTTTAAAAAATGAAATATTAAGATGGGATGCAGAAAGTGAGATTAAGGATTTCCATATAACTTTAAATAGAATATATGAGAAGGATGTTACTGGAAATATATTTAAGTTTTTAAAAGATATAAATGCATTAAATTTAAATATCTATCTTAATTTTGATGATATGAATGATTTTTATAATATTGAACCATTAATATTCAAAAATCAGATAGAAAATGTTAAAGATTTCTTGGTAAAGAATATCGAAAAATATTAGAATTTGCTTTACAATGATAGTTAATTGTGATAGAATTTCCTTTGTAAACCGCTCACGAATAGGTTTTAAAACAAGTTGTAAGATTTGTACCTTAGGTGGCGAGTCCGTTATGAGGAGGTGTAATTATGTACGCAGTAATAAATACAGGTGGAAAGCAATACAGAGTCCAAGTAGGAGACGTTTTATTCGTTGAAAAACTTGACGCTGAAGTGGAATCAATGGTTGAATTAACAGAGGTTCTTGCAGTTGCTAAAGATGGTGAGATCAAAGTTGGTACACCAGTTGTAGAAGGTGCTAAAGTTGTAGCTAAAGTAGTAGCTCAAGGTAAAGCGAAGAAAATAATAGTTTTCAAGTTTAAACCTAAGAAAGACTACAGAAGAAAGAATGGTCACAGACAACCTTATACAAAAATTGTTATAGAGAGAATCGAAGCTTAATATGATTAAGATTAGAATTGAAACGAAAAGCAATAACATAATTTCGTTCACTATAAATAATCATGCACTTCGTGAGAGGGATATGATTTTAGCTGGAGAGGCTTACGATATGGTGTGTAACTCTGTATCAGTATTATCTCAAAGTGTTATTATAGGCTTAGATGAAGTTTTAAAACTGAATGTAAACTATGAAATTAGTGACGGATATTTAAAACTTGATTTAAATGGATTCACTAGTGATGAAATTAATCAAGCTCAAGTGTTGTTAAAGACATTTGAAAAAAGCTTAGATAGTGTAATTCTAAGCATTGAGCAAAGTTTTGGATATAAGAAACGTTGTGAATATATAAATTTAGAAAAAGAGGAGGTGTAATATCATGATAATCATAAACCTTCAACTATTCGCTCACAAAAAGGGAATGGGTAGTACAAAGAATGGTAGAGATTCTGAGTCAAAAAGACTTGGTGTTAAATGTTCAGACGGTCAATTCGTTTTAGCTGGAAACATCTTAATGAGACAAAGAGGAACTAAAATCCATCCAGGTAATAACGTAGGTAGAGGTGGCGATGATACTTTATTCAGTAAAGTAGACGGAGTTGTTAAATACGAAAGATTTGGAAGAGATAGAAAGAAAGTTTCAGTTTACCCTGTACAAATAGAGATAGCTGAATAATATTTTTATTCTTGAAATAGAAAGCACCCTAGTTTCATAGGGTGCTTTTTTTAGAATTTTATTATAGATTAAACTAAAAATAGGATTTAAATAATTATATTAGAAAATAATACAAAAAACGTATTTTTTTAATCATAAATATTTAATACTATTTAAGGAAGAGAGGGTGAGTATATGTTTATAGATATGGCCAAAATCATGGTTAGATCAGGAACAGGTGGAAATGGATCAATTTCTTTTAGAAAAGAGAAGTACATACCACTTGGTGGACCAGATGGTGGAGATGGTGGAGCTGGTGGAGATGTTGTCATCAAAGTCAATTCACAAATAACAACACTATTAGATTTTAAATATAAAAGAAGATTTATAGCAGCAGATGGAGATAATGGTTCATCATCAAAATGTTATGGTAGAGATGGTAAAGATTTAATTATAGAAGTTCCTATGGGAACAATAATTAGAGATACTGCATCAAATAAAGTTATAGCGGATCTTGTACATTCAGAAGATAAGCTAGTTATTTGTGAAGGTGGAAGAGGTGGAAGAGGAAACTGTAAGTTCTGTACACCTACAAGACAGGCACCACATTTCTCAGAGCCAGGAATGCCATCTGAAGAGATGGAAATAACTCTTGAGCTTAAGCTTTTAGCTGACGTAGGACTTTTAGGATTCCCTAACGTTGGAAAATCAACTTTATTATCAGTTGTAACTAAAGCTAAACCAAAAATAGCTAACTATCACTTTACAACACTTAAGCCAAATCTTGGAGTTGTTGCTGGAAAAGGTACTAAACCTTTCGTAATGGCAGATATTCCAGGTATTATTGAAGGAGCTTCAGAGGGTGTTGGTCTTGGATTTGAATTCTTAAGACATATTGAAAGAACTAGACTTTTAGTTCATATTGTAGATATTTCAGGAATTGAAGGAAGAGATCCAGTTGCAGACTTTAAGAAGATAAACAAAGAACTTAAAAACTATAGTGTTAAACTTTGGGATAGACCTCAAATAGTTGTTGCTAATAAAGCAGATATGTTATTTGATGACGAAGTTTATGTAAACTTTGAAAAAGAAGTTAAAGCTATGGGATTTGAAAGTGTTTATAAAATGTCAGCAGCTACATCTCAAGGTGTAGATGAAGTTATGAAGGAAATGGCAAGAGTTCTTGATACAATTCCAGTAGCTGATTTATACATTGAAGAAGATGAAAGATTTATACCAGAGCATAAGCAATTTAAATATGAAATTGACAAAGTTGATGAAAATGGAACTATTGTATATGTTCTTACAGGAAGTTTCGTAGATAGACTATTAATGTCTACTTATGTTAATGATCCAGATTCATTAAGACACCTTCATAAAGTTCTTACTGATAAGGGTATATTACAAGAATTAAGAGACTTAGGTATAGAAAACGAAGATATCGTAAGATTAAGAGACTTCGAATTCGAATACATAATGTAAGGAGGATTTTAAGATGATAACAACTAAGCAAAGAGCATTCCTAAGAGGAATGGCTAATAGATTAGATCCAGTTTTCCAAATTGGAAAAAATGGAATTGAAGAAAACTTTTTAAAGCAAGTAGAAGAGATACTTGAAACAAGAGAGTTAATTAAAATAAAGGTTCTTGAAAATAGTGGACTTTCAGCTAGAGAAGCATCAGATACGATTTGTAAAGCAATTCACTGTGAAGCTATCCAGTCAATCGGAAGTAAAATAGTTATTTTTAAGCAATCAAGCAAGAAGCCAGTTATTGAGCTTCCAGTTATAAGAACTAAATAGTAAGCTTAGCAGGTTCATTGATATGAGCCTGTTTTTATTTTACATAATATTATTTAAGCCTAGCAATTCACTTTATGAATATTAATTGATATAATTAATAAAGGTTAAATTATAGTTTGAATTATGAGGTGGATTATTATGTTAGAAAATAAAATAAAGGCTTATTTAAAAGAAAATTTAAGTGAGAGAAGATATAAACATACAATAGGAGTTTCTGAAACAGCAGAAAAACTGGCAGTTTTATATGGTGCAGATACTTATAAAGCTAGGATTGCAGGACTTGGTCATGATTTAGCTAAAGAAATGAATATTGAGAAACAAAAAGAAATTTTAAAGAAAAATAATTTTGAAATTAGTGAAATAGAGGAACTAGCACCACAAATATTACATGGTTTTGTTGGAGCTATTTTACTAAAGAGTAAATTTGGTGTTGAAGATAAGGAAATTTTAAATGCTATAAAGTTTCACAGTACAGGAAGAAAAGAAATGAGTATTTTAGAAAAAATAATATATATTGCAGATTATATTGAACCAAATAGAGTTTATGATGGAGTTGAAAAGCTTCGTGATATAACTTATAAATCTTTAGAAGATGGTGTTCTTGAGGGACTTAATAATACTATGAGAATAGTACTAGATAGAGATAGGGTTATACATCCTTTAACACTTGAGGCAAGAAATTATTTGATTATGGAAAAGATGAGAAAGTAGGAGATTAATTTATGAGTATGTTAACTAAAATAGTTGATAGTAGTTATGATAATATTAAGATAAAGTTTTATCTTAAAGAGGTTATGGGACTTTCAAGTAGATTTATAAAGAAGGCAGGTAAAGAACATAGGGTTAGAGTCAATGGAAAGGTTGTTTTTATGGACTTTATGATATCAGGTGGGGATAAGATAGATGTTGATTTACAAAGAGAAGAATCACAGGATATAGAGCCTGAAGATATAGATATAGAAGTAGTTTATGAGGATTCTGATATATTAGTTTTAAATAAAAAACCTTTTATGGTAGTTCATCCAACTAAGAATTGTAATACAGGTACACTTGCTAATGGAATTATGAATTATTTTAAGAATACTAATCAAAA